>CAYYCI010000348.1:0-5278 GCA_964470215.1 uncultured Planctomycetota bacterium | reverse complement strand
CTTTGGCACGCTTTTGTGCACCGTGGGTTTCCAATGCAGGCGAGGAGGAAAAGAATGCTTTGCCGAGAGCACGGAAGGCGTTCTGCCCGCGGCGCTTCGGAACGGCGGGTCGGGGTTGGGAGCCAGTCAAGGCATTCTTTTCCTTCTCGCCTGGCAATTGATTGCGGTGCAAAAAGCGTGCCGAAGCCCACAGGCTCCGGCGCACTGACCTCTCGGGTTTCCTCATAGATGTGCCACCAGATAGCAGCCGACCGATTGCCGTGGAGGGCCGCGCCTGTGACCTGGCGGACAGCGGGCCGGGGCGGCCCGCCTACACATTCACAGTGTCTTCTGTGGGCGGGGCGTCTCGCCCCGCGATGGGGCTGTAGGGCAGGGTGGAAACCCACGACCACAATGCTCCCTCCCGCCCGGCACGTCCAAAAGGTCCACTGCGTCCACAACGTCCACCGGAGAACCCCCGCCAGATTCCGAACACCCGGAAGGAGAAAGAATTGAGAGTTAGCCACAATGGCTGGGTCCCGCTCCTCGCGTTGGTGGCTCTCTCGTGCGGAGCACCGCTTCTGGCCGCAGATATCGAGCGAGAGGCCCTCCGCGCCGCAAACGCTCGCGGCGGCCTCATCGTCCATGTCGGCTGTGGGGACGGCCGCCTGGCCGCCGAACTCGCGACCGCAGGCGCACGCCTCGTCCACGCCCTCGAGACCGACCCGAGGAACGTCCACGCGGCCAGGCAACGTTTCCTCCGCGCGGGCTACCGCGGCAGGGTTTCCGCCGACCGCTTCGACGGCACACACCTTCCCTATGTGGACAACTTCGTCAACGTGGTCGTCTGCACCCGCCGCTTCGCGCTCTCGCGCGAGGAGATAATGCGCGTGTTGTGCCCGGGCGGCCTGGCATTGATCGCGAAAGCAGACGGCCTCGAGCGACTCGTCAAGCCGCGTCCGGACAACCTCGACGAATGGACCCATTACCTCCACGACGCCGACAACAACGCGGTGAGCCGCGACACGGCCATCACGGCCCCGCTGCGCCACTTGCAATGGAAGGCCGGCCCGCGCTACTCCCGCCACCACGACAAGTCATCGAGCATCCCCGCAGTGGTGGCCGCTGGGGGCAGGATTTTCGCCATCGTGGACGAGGGGCCGCGAGCCTCGATCCTCTGGCCGCCGAAATGGCAACTCGTCGCCCGCGATGCCTTCAACGGCCTCGCCCTCTGGCGAAGGCCGATAAAGCAGTGGACAAGCCACCTCTGGCCACTGAAGAGCGGGCCGGCGGTCACCCCCAGGCGGCTGGTCGCCGTTGGGGACCGCGTGTATGTCACACTCGGCATCTTCAGCCCCGTCTCGAAACTCGATGCCGCCACGGGCAACACCCTCCACACCTACGCCGGCACGGAGAAAACCGACGAGATCGTCCTCGACGACGGCGTTCTCTACCTCGTCATCAACCCCGACATCAGCCCTCAGCCGACCGGGGCTTGGAAGCGCTCGCCCAGGACTCTCATGGCGGTAAGGGAGTCGGACGGCGCGGTGCTCTGGCGCCAGCGGCTGGCGTGGATCGCCCCCTGCACCCTGGCTATTGGCGGCTCGCGGGCCTTCGTCTGCGACGGCTCGAGCATCCTTGCGTTCGACCGCGCCACGGGCCGCCAACTGTGGCGCTCGGAGCCTCTGCCCCAGCGCAAGAGGATGCCCACGTACTTCGCTCCCACCCTCGTGGCGGCTCCCGGCGCGGTGCTCTACGCCGGCGGCGAGAACTGGCACGAACACGCCGGAAGCCTCGGCCTGATGACCTGCCTGGACGCCGAGACGGGCAAAATCCGATGGCAACGCCCGCACCTGCCGTCGGGCTACCAGTCGCCCCAGGACATCTTCCTCATTGGCGGGCGGGCCTGGTGCGGGAGCACGAACTCGAAGCCGGGGGAGTTCGACCGCCGCTACCCCGACGTGGCCCCGAGCACGGGGGAGTTCGTCGCCTACGACCTCGCCACGGGCCAGCCGGCGGGCCGAATCCCCTGTGGAGCCAAATGCTACTGGTTCCACCACCGCTGCCACCGAGCGAAGGCCACCGAGCGCTTCTTCCTCACCTCCCGCACAGGCATCGAGATGATTGACATCCGCACCGGCAAGTGGTTCCTCCACCACTGGGTTCGCGGGGCGTGTCTCTACGGCATCGTGCCGGCAAATGGTCTGGTCTACGCCCCGCCACACCCGTGCGCCTGCTACCCGGAAGCGAAACTCACCGGCTTCAACGCCGTCGCGGGAGCGGGCAGCCGCTCTCCCATTGAGGCGCTGGTCAGGGCGCCGCGCCTGGAGAAAGGCCCCGCCTACGGCTCGCCGCCCCCCGCGGCCGAGACCTCGGCGGAAGACTGGCCGACCTTCCGAGCCAACCCCGCTCGCAGCGGGTCCACCGCCGCCGCGGTCGGCACCGACCTCGCGGTGGCCTGGCAAACGCCGCTCGGCGGACGGCTCTCCCAACCTGTCATCGCGGGCGGGAGCGTCTTCGTGGCCGGCATTGACGACCACGCGCTCTACGCGCTCGACCGCCAGAGCGGCAAGCGGCGCTGGACCTTCGTGGCCGGCGGCCGCATCGACTCCCCGCCCACCATCTTCCGCGGGATGGCCCTCTTCGGCTCCGCCGACGGCCACGTCTATTGCCTCCGCGCATCCGATGGGGAACTCCTCTGGCGATTCCGCGCAGCACCCTGCGACCGGCGCCTCGTGGCATACGAACAACTCGAGTCGGTCTGGCCAGTCCACGGCAGCGTCCTCGTGCGGGATGGCGTCGCCTACGCCGTCGCCGGGCGCTCGATGTTCCTCGACGGCGGCCTCACCCTCTACCGTCTCGACCCTGCCACCGGCAAGGTGCTCTCCGAGAACCACATGACCGAGACCGACCCCGCCACGGGGAAGGACCTGCACGCATTCGTCAGCGTGCTGGATATGCCGGTCGCCTCTCCCGACATCCTCAGCAGCGAGGGGCGTTTCCTCTTCATGCGCTCGCAGCCCTTCGACCTCGCCGGCCGCAGGATTCGCGTCCGACAGGTGCCAGTGAACCAGCAGGTCGGCGACGACGCCCACCTCTTCGTCCCTAACGGCTTCCTGGACGACCAGTGGTGGCACCGCGCGTTCTGGGTCTACGGGCGCGCGGTTCGCGGAGGGCCGGGCTATGCCGAGACCGGTCGTCGCGCCCCCTGTGGCAAGATAATGGCCCTCGACGAACGGAACCTCTACATCTTCGGCCGGGAGCCGAAGTTCTGGCGATGGACCACGCCGCTGGAGTTCCGGCTCTTCTGCGTCTCGCGCCGCCCGGGACCTTCCCAGCCTGCTCCCGCCGGGCGGAGAGCCAGAACAAGCCTCCCCTATCCGACCCTTTGGAGCGTCGAGGTCCCGATCCTCGTCCGGGCGATGGTCAAGGCGGGGGATGTGGTATTCGTCGCCGGGCCGCCCGACATCGTGGACGAGGAGCAATGGCGGAAGTTGCTCGCGCAGAAGCCGCAGGTCTTCGCCAGGCAAGCCGAACTGTTCGCCGGCAAGGAAGGCAGCCTGTTGTGGGCCATCTCGGCACGCGACGGCGCGAAGATCCGAGAGATGAAGTTCGACTTCCTGCCAGTCTTCGACGGGCTGGTGGCCGCGGAAGGCCACCTCTACCTGGCGACCGCCGACGGCAAGGTCGTTTGCCTGAAGGGCAGGTGAAGCGCACGCGCCCGAGGCAGTTGCAGGACGAGGCGAGGCGCTGTATCGCCTCCATGCGCCGCTTCACGCTCTCTGCGCCAGTGCGTTGAAAAAGTGCGCCGCGGGCCGAGACGGCCCGCCTACATGCCTCTCGGCCGACGGTCATCTCGAGTTTGTAGGCGGGGCGTCTCGCCCCGCGATAGGCTCCCGCTGCGCGGTCTCGGCATTTTTCACACGAGCCGAGGATAGGGCTGATATATCCAATAACCCAAAACCGCCACAATGTTCCTCCCCGGTCTTTCCTGCATCTGGGGTTCTATGGGAAGGCAACGGCGCTATCTGGCGTAGGTCGCGTCGGTGCCCTCGAGGTCGGAGAGGAATTCCTCGATCCTCCCCATGCCCTCCTCGGGGATTTCCTTCTCGCCCGCCGCCAGGCAGTCGAGCAACTGCTCGACGTTGCTCGGCCCGAGCAACACGCTGTCGGCCTTCCCGCCCTGGGCGATCCAGCCGAGGGCCATATGCGTCAGGCTCATGCCCAGTTCGTCGGCAATTGTCTTCAGCCGCGTGGCGGCCTCGAGGAACCGCTTGCTCCAATACCGCTTGCGATACCGTTCGCTGTCCACGAACCGCCCGCCGGGGCTCGGGTCATCCAGCGAGGCGTACTTCCCGGTCAGCAGGCCGGCAGCCAACGGGTTATAGACGGTCAGGTGCAGGTTGTGGTGCTTGCAGAACGAGACATACTCGAGCTCGATCTGGCGAACGAGGAGGTTGTAGATCATCTGGGCCATCACTGGCCTGGGCCATCCGTTCTTCTCGCACAGGTGAAGTATCTCGAGCGACTGCCAGGCGGCGTAGTTCGAGATGGCGAATTGTCTGGCCTTCCCCGCGCGAATCACCCCGTCAATCGCCGCCAGGGTTTCTTCTATCGGGGTCTGGTAGTCCGGGCGGTGCAGGTAGTAGATGTCCACGTAGTCGGTTTCCAGATTCTTCAGCGAGCGGTCAATCGCCCGCATGATGGCCTTCCGCGACAGTCCTTCCTCTTTGCCTTCTTCGTCGAGGCCGTAGCCGACCTTCGTCGCCACGATGGCCCCGTCGCGGCGGCCCTTGAGCGCGCGGCCGAGCAATCGTTCCGACTCCCCGTCCTGGTACATGTCGGCGGTGTCGAAGAAGTTCAGCCCGCGGTCGAGCGCGGCGTCCACGATCCGCTGGGCCTCCGCCGCGTCGGCTCGCCTCCCGAACATCATCGTGCCCACACACGCGAACGGCACCACCAGGTCCGTCCCCTCGATGGCCATCTGTCGGAGCAGACGATTCTCCATCCTCTCCGTCTCCTTCGGCCGCCTGCTTTGAATCCTGCCTGTCCACCGACCGTTCGGGGCCGAGTAGCCTCACGCTCACATCTATGAGGGAACCCGGGGTGGCGGCGCGCCGGGGGGTGTGGGCTTTGGCACGCTTTTTGCACCGCAAACAATTGCCAGGCGAGAAGGAAAAGAATGCCTTGGCTGGCTGCCGACTCCGACCCCTCGTTCCGAAGCTCCACATGCCGAACGCTTTACGTTCTCTTGACAAAGCATTCTTTCCCTTCTCGCCTGCATCAGGAACCCACGGTG
>CAYYCI010000347.1:0-5285 GCA_964470215.1 uncultured Planctomycetota bacterium | reverse complement strand
CCACGCACCCGACTGACCAAATCACCCTCGACCACGCCCCGCTCGTAGAGCGGCCTGCCGGGCAGCAACACGTCGTAGAGGAGCTTCCGCACGTCTGCCGCATTGATAACCCCGTCGCCGCCGGGCGTCGGTGGCGAGTCCGCCGGCGCCACGTCCCCAGCGTTCCAGCGTGGTGTGCCGGCCGCCGGGATGTCGCTGCCCACCCCCTGCGACCACCGGTAGAGCAGCACCACGTCGGCATTGTCCAACACCCCGTCGCCGAAGGTCCCCACTTCGTCGCCCGGCCCCGTGTGGGGATAGACGTCGCCGACCAGGTACCAGACGGGTTGCGACCAGCCCACCCTCCCCGGCGAAGGAGTCGCCGCTAGCCATGAGGCCGCCTCGTTGCCCCAGGCATCGTAGGCCGACCTGGCGAGCGACAGCCCCTCCCCATCGGCCGCCGGCGGCCAAGGACCGGAGTCGCCGTAAACCACCTCGTCCTCGAGCAGCATCGGGTAATACCACGGCTCGTCCGCAGGAGGCTCGTCGGGCCTGAGCAATCGCACCGTTTCCCCATTATTGCTCAGCTTCCCAGAGTAACCACCGACCACCCCCACCGCCCCATAGACGGCCTGGAAATCGGTCAGCTTGTCGGCATTGGCGGGATCTTCGGGGTCGAACGAAACGACCACGAGGGTCGAGTAGGCACCGATGGTCGCCCCGTCGGCGAACGCAAAATCCACCCCGCCGCCGATCTGCCAGTGCGTGAGGTCGACCGCCTGGCCGGTCGGGTTGTAGATTTCGATGAACTCGAGATCGTCGGGGTCCACTCCCGGCCCGGGATCGGGCGGATGATACATCAACTCGCTGATGACCAGCGGCCCGACCCTCGGCCCGCTGTTCGCATCGCCCAGGGTCAGCGAGACCATCGGATAGAGCGGCCCCGAGCCGTCGGGCCATCGCCCGAACGACTCGGCATTGCGCGCCGCTCCAAAAGCCACGTGGTCCACCACCTGGCCCTCAGCTGTGGTGAGCCAGACCGCGTCGCCGTGGGCACCGTCCAGGGCGAAATCCTTGGTCGGGTCGCCCGAACTATTGAAGTCCCTCTCGTCGAAGACCACATAACCGCCAGCGGGGATGAACGTGCCGTCGGGAACGCGGAACTTCTCGTAGTCCGCTGCCGAATCGCTCAGGAACCACCCTCCGATGGCCACCGGCTCGCCGGTCGCGTTGTGGAGTTCTATCGAGTCCGAGAGCGGCGGGTCGGTGTGGGAGAGCACCTCGTTGATGACCACGCTCGCCACCCAGGAGGCATCGGGCGCGCCCGGGGTGCCGCCGGCCACCCCGCCGGCCATCCATCCTTCGACCTCGTCCCACATCTTCGGCTGGGCCGCGGCGTCGCGGATGACCAGCGCGTAGCCGTCGCCGTCGGTCTCCGGATACCATTTGTCGTTGTAGTCGAACCGGAGCGCGGCAGCGTCGTAGGGAGCGGCGGGTCGCACGATCAGTTTCTCGCCGCCGTCGCTCAGGTTGCCCGAGTATTCGCCGGCGACGCTGACGTCCGAGCCATACCTCGCCTGGAACTCGGCCAGGTCCCGCACAACTACGACGTATCCGCCCGGGGCAAGCGTCATCGCCGGGAAGGTGAACTCGACCCCGCCCTCGAGCCTCACGCCCGTCAGGTCGAGAGTCTCTCCGCCAACGTTTTTCAACTCGATGAACTCGAGGTCGGGGTCCTCTTCGGGATGGTACATCAGTTCGGTTACCCGCAGGCCATCGAGAACCACGAGCGCGCTGGCCGCGGCGGGGTCCGTGGTCGAGACCGTGGCCGCAAGCCTCAAGCCGAAGGCGATGTCGGTGCTGGTCGAATTCACCTGATGGACTTCCACGGCTAAGAGGTTGTCCCCGCTGACGAGGTAGTCGGTCGGCAGGTCGAACGGCCCCTCGAAGGTCGCGTTCGTCACCGTGCGGTTAGCCAGGGTCGAGGCATCCACCGGCCCGGAGGGCATGCCCACCCGCAGCACCTCGTGGCCATTCAGATAGATGATCGCGCCATCGTCGAGCAGCAGTTCGGCGGATAGGGTGACGTCCGTAGGGTCGGCGCCCAGGGTGAAGTGGGTGCGGAAGTAATAGGTGATCGGGCCAAGAGACAGCTCCGTGCGGATCGGCTCGGGCAGCGCGCTGCTCTCGTGGCCCAGGACCGCTCGCCCCGTTGGCCACGCGAAGTCGTCGTAGCCGACTTCTCGCCACGCCGTGCCCAGGTCTGCCCCGCTCTGGTCGTAGGCCCAGGTAGCGTCAATCGCCACGGAGTCCACCACGCTCGTTGTCACCGCGGGATTGGGCAGGCCGGGCGTCGGCAAACGGAAGAACCCATAAGGAATCGCCCCGTCCGGGCTGCGCCCCTGCGAGACATCCGTCGTCTGAGGATAGAACAGGACGACGTCAATGCGGTTTCCATCCTGGTCGAAGAGGCCGAGAAGTTCCTGGTCGGGCGAAAGTTTGAAAGGCAGGTGCGAAGCGTTCCCGCCCTCCTGGCCATCGGCCTGGAACCCCACGAATCCCCCTCCGCCGATGAAACTGAGGTCGGGAATCGCGTGGCGGGCAGGCGCGGCCACCGCGTCGTCGGTCAACAGCAGCCCACCGAGGGGGACCGGCAGTGGGTCGCGATTGTAGAGTTCGAGGAAGTCGTCGGTGAAGCGGACCTCGCCGTCGGCGAACCACTCGTTGATCTTCAGCCCGGATGGATCGCCCGTTCTGGCGGCGGCGTTTGCCGCGCCGGGCGTCGGCGCCGCCAGGGCCCAATGGCCGTCGTGGCCGACTCGGGCAATTGCCACATCTGGCAGTTGAAGACCGAACTGGACGGAATCAAGTAGTGTGCCACCCCGACGCTGATCCTCGAAGAGCCACACCCCCTCCCCTTCCCCATCGAGGCTGAAGCCGAGGTGAATGCCAGGAGCGACGGCGTCGTCAGCATAGACGACCATGTAGCCCCCGGCGGGCACGACCGTACCCGGGGAGAAGATGAACTTCGTCGGTTCGTCGGGGTCGTCGGTGATGCTCAGGCCGCCGAGATCGAAGTCGCTGGCGCCGGGGTTGTGGAGTTCGATGTAGTCGGGAAAGGTGCCGTCAACTTCGATGGCGGACCGATTGATGGCCAGCACCTCGCTCAACTCGACCTTTCGCAGCGAAGAGACCACCGTCCAGGTTTTTGAGGCCGTCGGCTCGGACTGCCAGACCCCAGCGGCGTTCTTGCCGAGCACATACACGGTGTAGTCCCCATCGGCCAGCCCGGTCAGGCTGATCGGGGTGTCAACGGCGGTCTCGGGGCCGTAGGCCTCCGAGTTGAGGCGATACTTGTAGGCCACGATGCCCGGTCCGCCGACCTGGAGTGTGCCGCTCGCCTGGGCGGTGAGCGCTGGCAGCTCGCCACTGATGGATGCGCCCGCGGGCACGAGCGCGCCCATGTCCAGCCCATTCGGCCCGGCGCCCAGTGCCGGCGAGCCGGGTCGCAGGCTGAAGCCCTCGCGGAACTTCTCCGTGCCAGGCTCTCCGCTGCCGGGCGAGACCAGTCGCGGGTCCTCGTCGAGGTTGCCTGTCCCGTAGGAATGGAGGGCGGCTGGAATGATCGAGCGGTTTATCGTCAGGTCCAGCTCGCTGGTCAGATATTCGAGGACCTGGGCGTTGTCCCAGAAGATGTTGCCATCGAGCAATGCCCCCTGGCCGGGGCTGGGAGAGTTGGAGCCGCCGGGCTCGTCGAATTGCACGGCGGCGATGGTCGAGCCCACGATGGTGTTGTTGACCAGGGTGGCGAACGACTCGTCCTTGAGCAAGAGCGCGTGGTCGTTGTCGTAGAAGATGTTGCGGAGGAGGGTGAGGTGGGTGCGGTTGGTCTCACCGGTTTGGGGCCTGCCGGTGGAGACTGCGTTCGAGGTGGTGTCGCGCGGGGTGTCGAGGTGGAAGCCCGTGAAGATGTTGCCCTCGATATAGGCATCGGCCCCATCGAGGTCAACCCCGTCGTCTCCACCGCCCAGGAACACGTTGTCGAGGATCTGGACGACCGGCCCAGGGCTCTGGGCGCCCAGGAAGTCAATGACGTCGCCCCCGCTGGTGTTTGCGGCGAAGACGTTGCCCTCGAGGATCAAGTATTCGTCGCCCTCGATATACTCGCCGTGGATAGCCTCGGCGTCAGTGTCGGGGAAGAACGAGTTGCGGACGATCAGCGAGGGATGAAGCACCTCGATGATGGTGTCGGTGGTCTGCGACCAGCTCATGCTCTCGGCGGTGAGGCGCGCGTGGTCAACCAAAAGCGACTCGCCCTGGCCGTCGCCCCCGGACATGTGGACGTGGACGAGATGGTTGTCCTCGAGGGTGTTCGAGAAAGCCAGCCCATCCCAGGTGCCGCTCTGGCCCGGGGTGAGCCCAAGGTAGATTTTCTTGTATTCCGTGCCGAGGGCCAGCAGGCGCCCGTTGACGGTCAGGCCCGCCCCCGGCTCGAAGAAGACAGTGGTCCCGGGCAGGATGGCCAGGGTCACGCCTTGGGGCACGACCAGGTCGCTCTGGACGAGATAGGGTCCGGCGTCGGCTTCCCAGGTGGTGTCGGCCGTGAGTTGGCCGCCGGGATAGACGCGCTCGGTCACCACCGGCGGGCAGCAGCCCATGTCGGCTCGTGAGCCGTCGGAATCCGCCGGAGCGGATGGGTCGCCGGAGTCTATGCACGGAGAGCCTTCGCGCAGGCGATAGTCGTGCGCGCCGGCGTTGACGAAGAGAGGGACGGCATTGATGTTGCCGCTGCCGGGCCAGTCCTCGGAAACGTCGGAATAGGAGATATGGATATCGGCGGGGTCGTAGTCGGTGGTCACTGCGTCGTCGGCAATGATGATGGAGTTGGTCACGTAGTATTCGATGGCGACGTCGGGCACGCCATACTTGTTCCTGCCCTCGATCCCGATATCGCGGCCGACGACCGTGGAGCGGTCAATGTGGACGGTGACGGTCTCCCCCGAGTGTCCCTTGGCGGATATGCTCGAGCCTGTGCCGTCCTCTGCGGCGAGGGAATTGTCGGTGACCAGGCAACGATTGATGAAGACTTCGCCGTCGTAGACGCTAATGCCCTTGTCGTTGGCGTCGCGGATTATCATGTCCTCGATGGTCACGAGCGAACCGAGGGTGTCTATGCAATCGTCGTCGGTGAAGGCCGCGGCGCCGCCGGTGAGGGTGACGCTCTGGCCTGCCTGCTGGGAGTGGATGTAGATGCCGTCGGCATCGTCCGGGCCGTGCATGTCGAAGATGAAACTGTCCTCGAACAG
>CAYYCI010000346.1:1935-5297 GCA_964470215.1 uncultured Planctomycetota bacterium | reverse complement strand
AAAGCGTTGGGCATTTGGAGCTTCGGGACGAGGGGTCGAAGTCGGCAGCCAGCCAGGGCATTCTTTTCCTTCTCGCCTGGCAATTGATTGCGGTGCAAAAAGCGTGCCAAAGCCCACACGCCCCGGCGCGCTGCCATCCCGGGTTTCCTCATAGATGTGCCACCAGCCAGAGGCCAGAGACAGGCCAGTGGCCTGCTTTTCGGCTTTCCTCGACGTCCGGCCTAGAGGTTTTCGGCGATGCGGGCCATGGCCCGCTTGAGCACCTCGTCGGGATAAGTCAGCGAGATGCGGAAGAAGCCCTCGCCGTGTTCGCCATAGACCGCGCCGGGGGTCACGACCACGCCGGTCCTCTCGAAGAGTTCCTCGGCGAACGCCGCGCTATTGCCCCCGAAGCGCTCCGGCACCGGTGCCCAGATGTAGATCGTGCCCTTCGGCCTCTCGAGTTCCCAGCCGAGGGAGTTCAGGGTCTTGACCACGAGGTCGCGCCGGCGGCGATAGACGGCGTTGATCTTTGGCACGAGGCTCTCGGCCATGTCCAGCGCCTTCGCTCCTGCGAACTGGACGGCGCGGAGCGTGCCGTTGTCAATGTTCTCCTTGACGGTCTGGAGCGCTTTGAGGGCGTGTGGATTCCCGACGGCGCAGCCGATGCGCCAGCCGGTCATGCAGAAGGCCTTGCTGAGCGAGAAGAGCTCGACGGCCACATGCTTCGCGCCGCGAACCTGGAGGAGGCTGGGCGCGACGTAGCCGTCGTAGGTGTTCTCGCTGTAGGCCAGGTCGCTGATGATCAGGACGTCGTGCCGCCGCCCGAACTCGACGAGCCTCCTGTAGAAGCCCAGGTCGCAGACCGCCGTGGTCGGGTTGTTCGGGTAGTTGACCCACATTACCTTGGCCAGGCGGCGGACCTCCGAGGGGATCTCGCCGAGGTCGGGCAGGAAATCGTTCTCCCGCCTCAGCGGCACATACCATGTGACCCCGCCGGCGAACGTGTGGCCGATGTTGTAGGTCGGGTAGCCGGGGTCGGGGGCGATGCCCAGGTCGCCCGGGTTCATCAACCCCAGGCACAGCTTCACCATGGCGTCTTTGCTGCCCATGGTGGCCACTACGTTCTCCTCACCGAGCCTGACGCCGAAGCGTCGGCGGTAGAAGTCGCGGACGGCCTGGGGGAACTGGCCGACGGGGGCGTCGCAGCCGTAGCGGTGGCGGTTCGGGTCGCCCTTGTCGCGCACCGCGCGGGCCAACTCGCGGATGACCGGGTCCGGGGTGGGGCGGTCGGGGTCGCCGATTCCCAGGTTCAGGATTTCTTTCCCCGCGGCCCGGGCGGCCTGGATTCTCTTCCGCAATGCCGCGAAAGGGTAGGGACGCAGTTTCTCAAGGCGATTGGCTGGCGCTATCTCCACTCTGGCTCCTTCCCATCTCCTGAGACTATGAGGGAAACCAGCGCAGGGTCTTCAGAAGGGCCGCGCCCGTGGGCTTTGGCGCGCTTTTGTGCACCGTGGGTTCCAAACGCAGGCGAGAAGGGAAAGAATGCTTTGCCGAGAGGACGCGGGAGGCTCAGTGTGTGGCGTTTCGGGAGGACGGGCTGGAGTTGGCAGCCAGCCAAGGCATTCTTTTCCTTCTCGCCTGGCAATTGCTTGCGGTGCAAAAAGCGTGCCAAAGCCCACGCGCCCCGGCGCGCCGCCATCCCGGCTCTCCTTATAGAACTGCTAACTCCTGTGTTTCTTCAGGAAGAACTCGTAGACGGGCTCGGGGACGAATCGCCTGACGACCTCCTGCCATCCCTGTGGCCCGATGAGGCCGCGGACGAAACTGGAACTGACCTCGGCAATCTCGCGCGGCGGCATCAGGAAGACCGTCAGGATCTCCGGCTCGAGGTCGGCGTTGACATAGCGCATCGCCCGCTCCCGCATGTAGTCGCTCTCGTTGCGGATGCCGCGGAGGATGTAGCGCGCACCCATCGCTCGCGCATAGCGGACAAGAAACTGGTTCTCGAATGAGGTCACGGTGACGTTGGGGAGGTCATTGGTGCATTCGCGCAGGAGCGCGAGGCGGTCCTCGAGCGAGTAGGCGTACCTCTTGTCCGGGTTCACCCCCACCGCGACCACAAGTTCGCGGAAGAGCTCGGCGGCAGTGCGGATCATCCACAGGTGGCCGTTGGTCGGAGGGTCGAAACTGCCCGCGTAGATCGCCTTCGGCATCGGGGGAACTCCTTCGTCGGCAACGCAAGAAAATAGCCGCAGCGGGCCATTGTGTCAAACGCCTCACGTGCCGGGCGCATTGCGTGCGATTGACGCCATATCAAAGACCCTTTCAGCCCAAGACACAACGAGGAGGATTGAGCCTACGCCCCGGGAGCGCACCCGTTGCGATTGCGGATGTTTGCCACCGGCGCGGGTTTGTGTTATCTTCTCGGCCCTCGCTGTTTCGCTTCTAAGAGGGAGTTTCTGGTATGCTGCGTCGCTTCGGCGTGGTTGCTCTGTTCCTCTTGTTTGGCGCCGTTGCCGCGGGGCGGGGGAAGCCCCCGGTGCCGGACCTGACCCGCGGGGGCAAACCCGATGACAAACACGACTGGAACCTCGGCCCAACGGGCGCGAGGGGCTGGATCTGGGGGTGGCGCCTCGAGACGACCGACGCCCGACAGATTCTCATCACCAAGGTGGACAAGAACAGCCCTGCCGACGGGGTCCTGGAGATCGGCGACGTGGTCGTCGGCCTCGATGGGAAGCCGTTCGATTCCGACGCGCGAAAGGCACTCGCGCGGGCGATCGGCCGTGCCGAAACGACCGGCCGCCTCGACCTGCTGGTCTGGCGCGGGGGCAACACCAGGCGCCTTCGCCTCCGGCTCCCGGTCCTCGGGCCCTATAGCCCGACGGCGCCCTGGGACTGCGCGAAGTCGAGGCGGATTCTCGAGATGGGATGCCGCTACATCGCCACCCACATGAAAGGTGGCATTGACGGCAAGATCAACGCTCTCGCGCTCCTGGCCTCGGGCAAGAAGGAATACCTGCCGCTGGTCCGAGACTACGTCCGCAAACTCGCCCCCCCTGGCCTCGAGCTCAAGCTCCACCCAAGCAGTGGAATGGCCTCGTGGCACTGGGGCTACACCAACCTCCTCCTGACCGAGTACTATCTCGCCACGGGAGACAAGTATGTGCTTCCTGCAATTCGCGAGTACTCGCGGAAGATAGCCATGGGCCAGAGCGGCGTGGGCAGTTGGGGCCACGGCATGGCCTGGCCGCAACTCAACGACACGCAGCTCCACGGACGCCTCGGCGGCTACGGCGCGTTGAATCAGGCCGGGCTGGTTTGCCACCTCTCGCTCGTTCTCGCCCGCAAGTGTGGGGTTCGCGACCAGGAGGTGGACA
>CAYYCI010000346.1:0-1835 GCA_964470215.1 uncultured Planctomycetota bacterium | reverse complement strand
CACCTCTCGCTCGTTCTCGCCCGCAAGTGTGGGGTTCGCGACCAGGAGGTGGACAAAGCCATCGAACGGGCCAACACCTTCTTTGGCTTCTACGTGGGCAAGGGCTCGATCCCATACGGCGACCACCGCCCCGGTTGGAGCGTCCACGACGACAACGGCAAGAACTCCATAGCGGCAATCACCTTCGACGTTCAGGACATGGCCCCCGCCGCGCGGTTCTTCTCGAGGATGACCGTCGCTTCCTATGGCGAGCGCGAGCGCGGCCACACCGGCAACTACTTCAGTTTCCTGTGGGGCGCTCTTGGCGCGGCGAGAGCCGGACGCCAGGCCGCCGCGGCCTTCCTGAGGGAACTGTGGTGGTTCTACGATCTGGCTCGCCGCCACGACGGCAGTTTCGTTTATCAAGGCGGAGCCGGCATGGGCGGGGGCGAACACAAGTACGGCGGCTGGGACTGCACCGGCGCCTTCCTCCTCGCCTACGCACTCCCGCTCCGCAAACTCTTCATCACAGGCCGCGACTTCCACGAGGGAGACGTCCTGGCCGGGGAAGAACTCCGCCGCGTCGTCGAGGCCGGCCGGGGATTCAACTCGTGGGACATGGGCATCGAACACTATCGCCACAAGTCGGTTGACGAACTCCTCGAGGCGCTGGGCTCGTGGTCCCCGGCGGTCCGCCATCGCGCCGCCGTTGCCCTCGCCGAGCGCCAGGGCGACTTCGTCCCAACGCTCCTCGAGATGCTCCGTGGTGGCACCCTGGAGCAACGCTACGGGGCTTGTGTCGCCCTCGGGGCGCTCAAGGCGCGCGCCGCCAGCGCGGTGCCCGCGCTCGTCGAGACGCTCGCCCACCGCGACCTGTGGCTGCGAATCCAGGCATGCTACGCGCTGGCAAACATCGGGGGACCCGCCCGCGCCGCCGTGCCCACCCTTCTGAAACTCGCCACGACGAGGGACTCCGAGGACCCGCGCCAGTTCATGCAACGCTACCTGTGTTTCTGCCTCTTCTATCCCGGCGGCGCGCTCAGGATGAAAGGTCTCCTGGCCGATTCCCTCGAGGGGGTGGACCGCCGGTTGCTGATCCCGGCCATCAGGCGCTTGCTCGAGAATCCGGACGGCCGCGCCAGGGGAGCGGTCGGGGCCGCGTTCAAACAGTTCTCCTACGAGGAGGTCAAGCCCCTCCTGCCCTCGATCTACAAGGCGATCGTAGAGCCCGCGCCCAGCGGAGTGATGTTCGCCGACGGCGTCCGGCTCCGCGGCCTTGAACTGCTCGCCCGATACCGCATCCGCGAGGGGATGAGCCTGTGTCTTGACATCCTGGGTCTTGACCGCTGGGGTAAGCGCCATCGCATCAACGAATGCCTGCGAATCCTGCGGACCTATGGCGGGGCCGCCAAGCCCATGGTCCCGAGGCTCCGGGCGCTCGAAAAGCAGCTCCTTGCCCACCGCGAGGCACGCGGCCTCAAGCCACAGATCGAACTCGTCCGCAAGACCATTGCCGAGATCGAAGCCGCCACGGAAGCCCCGCCCCTGCGCTCGCTCCACACCCCGTGAAACGCCACCCCTCACCGGTTCAGGAGCGGCAATTCCAGGTAGGAGGGATGGGTCGGGTCGTGGAAGACCTTGTTGGTTGCCTTGCGGGGGGTGGTCCACTCGGGCGGGCGCTCGGCCACGTTGAGGTTGCGGTCGAAGCGTGGGAAGCTGGAACTGCTAACGTATAGTCCAAGTCTGTGACCCGCGTTGAAGGTGTAGGCGGTGCTCCAGAGGTCAATCTCCACCTCGACGACCTCGCCCGGCTGGACGAGTTGCGGCTTGCCGCGTCCGTGGCGGTAGCGGAGGCG
>CAYYCI010000345.1:0-5300 GCA_964470215.1 uncultured Planctomycetota bacterium | reverse complement strand
GGCCATCATCGCCGAGTCGGCCCGATGGGGCGACTCCAAGCGCTCATCCCCCTTCACCAAAAACCACTGGCTCAATGCCGTAAACGACATCGTCAACAACTATTTCCCCTATCGCACGGACATAGTCCTCGAGCAATTCCGCAACACGACCCTTCGCGACGGCACCCTGGCGCCGCTGTATCCCTCGGTGGACGCTCCCACGTTCAACCAACACGGCGGTGAGGTCGAGCCGGGTTTCCTGCTCTTCATGAACGCGCCATCGGGCACCATCTACTACACCCTTGACGGCACTGACCCGCGCTTGCCCGGCGGAGCCGTCTCGCCCTCGGCACTGGTCTTCGATAGTTCCACCACAACGACCAGCCTCGTGCCAGCCGGCTCCACCTGGAAGTATCTCGACGACGGCTCCGACCAGGGCCAGGCGTGGCGCGCCCCGGCCTTCGACGACAGTTCCTGGGCACAAGGCCCCGCCCAACTCGGCTACGGCGACGGCGACGAGGCCACGGTCGTCAGTTACGGGCCGAATGCCAGCAACAAGTTCGTCACGACCTACTTCCGCCACAACTTCACCGTCACCGATGCCCAGAGTGTGACGGGCCTGACCCTGCGCCTCCTGCGAGACGACGGGGCGATTGTCTATCTGAACGGGGTCGAGATAGCCAGGAGCAACATGCCGGGCGGGAGCGTCAACTCCCAGACCCTCGCCTCCTCGACCGTCGGGGGCGCCGCCGAATCCACCTTCTACGAGTTCGACGTTGACCCCGCGCTGCTCCAGGAGGGCGAGAACGTCATCGCGGTCGAGGTCCACCAGGGCTTGAGGACGAGCAGCGACATCAGTTTCGACCTCGAGTTGGTCGCCACCGCGATAAACGGCACCCCCATCGAACTCAACGAGTCCGTCCACGTGAAGGCCCGCGCCCTGGACGGGGCTCAGTGGTCGGCCCTGAGCGAGGCGACGTTCGTCGTCGCCGTCCCCACCCCTGTGCGTCTCACCGAGGTCATGTACCACCCCGAGCCGGCTCCCGACGGCAGCCCATTCAACGACGAGGACTTCGAGTTTATCGAGATCACCAACACGGGCGCCGAGCCAGTGGACCTGACGGGCGCTCGGTTCAACGACGGCATAGATTTCGTCTTCCCGGCGACTGTGCTCGCGCCCGGCGAGCGAGCCGTCGTCGTGGCCAACCAGGCCGCCTTCGAGTCGCGCTACGGAACCGGGACAGTCAGGATCATCGGCGAGTACGCCGGCCGCCTCTCCAACGGCGGCGAGACGGTCGAACTCGACGGCCCGTTCGGCGAGCAACTCGCCAGGTTCACCTACGACGACGACTGGTACCCCGCGACCGACGGCGAGGGCTATTCGCTTGTCCTCGCCGACGAGGGGATCGAGCCGGACGGCTACGACGAGAAGTTCGCGTGGTTGCCGAGCGAGGCGCGAGGCGGCTCCCCCGGCCAGGCCGAAACCGGCCAGGCCCTCAGCGCCATCGTCATCAACGAAATCCACTACGACCCCGACGTCAAGACCGAACTGGTCGAGTTCCTCGAGCTCTACAACGGCGCCCCGGCCGACGTGCACCTGGGCGGCTGCTACTTCTCCGACGGC
Organism: uncultured Planctomycetota bacterium; assembly: GCA_964470215.1. GTDB lineage: Bacteria > Planctomycetota > PUPC01 > DSUN01 > DSUN01 > CAYYCI01. The sequence goes on along the minus strand of CAYYCI010000345.1, from coordinate 3,697 downwards.
ATTGACTACACGTTCCCGCAAGGCGCGACCATTCCTGCTGGCGGCTACCTGGTGCTGGCACAGGACGCGGCGGACTTCGAGGCCAAGTTCGGCTTCGCCCCCTTCGACGTCTTCTCGGGCAAACTCGCCAACGAGGGCGAGAGGGTGGTCCTCCGAGCGCCCGACGGCGCGAAGATTGACCAGGTGGACTACAAGCCTGGGTTCCCGTGGCCCATTGTTGGTGACGCCCCGGGCCCATCCATCGAACTGGTCAACCCGGCCTTCGACAACGACCTGGGCGGCAGTTGGCGCCCGGGCGGCCCGAGCCCCGGAGCGGCGAACTCAGTCCTCGCCGACAATATCCCACCGCACATGCGCCAGGTGGACCACGACCCCAAGAAACCAACCTCGGGCGAACCAGTCACGATCACTGTCAAGGTTACCGACCCCGACGGGGTGGCCTCGGTCGTTCTGGAATACCAGGTCGTGGACCCCGGCCACTACATCACCCTCGACGACCCCGAGTATGCGACCAACTGGACTCCGCTCCCCATGCATGACGACGGCCTGGACGGCGACGAAGAGGCGGGGGATGACATCTTCACCGTCGTGCTCCCTGGCTTCCTCCAGACCAATCGCCGGCTGGTCCGCTACCGCATCACGGCCACCGACCAGACCGACCTGTCCATCACCGCGCCTTATCCCGAGGACCCCGTGCCGAACTTCGCCTACTTCGTCTATGACGGAGTGCCCCCCTGGAGCGGAGCCATCGAGCCGGGCAGCGCCGACCCCGACCGCTCCACCCCGGTGACGTACGACAGCGACCTCTTGACGACCCTGCCGGTTTACCACCTGATAGCCAAGAAAGAGGACGTCGAGGATGCCCAGTTCATCCCCGACTCCGACCGCTCCAGCGGCTACACGGGCAGCGACTACCCTTGGAGTGGCACGCTCGTCTATGACGGCGAGGTTTACGACCACGTCCACTTCCGCGCTCGTGGCGGGGTGTGGCGCTACGCCATGGGCAAGAACATGTGGAAGTTCGACTTCAACCGCGCCCACCCCTTCCAGGCCCGCGACAACTACGGCGAGGAATACGACACCACCTGGGACAAACTCAACTTCTCGGCCTGTATCCAACAGGGCAACTACCTCCACCGCGGCGAACAGGGGATGTTCGAGGCCGTCGGCTTCGCGCTCTTCAACCTCGCCGGCGTCGAAGCCCCCAACACCCACTACGTCCACTTCCGCGTCGTGGACGATGCCGACGAAAGCGGCCCCACACAATACGACGGCGACTTCTGGGGCCTCTACCTCGCCATCGAACAGATGGACGGCAACTTCCTGGACGAACACGACCTCCCCGACGGCAACCTCTACAAGATGGAAGGCGGCACGGGCGAACTCAACAACCAGGGACCAACCCAGCCCACCGACAAGAGCGACCTGAACGCCTTCATGGACACCTACGAGGACACCACCCCGTCCGACGACTGGTGGCGCCAGAACCTCGACCTCGAACGCTACTACAGTTATCGCACCATCGTCGAGGCCATCCACCACTACGACATCGGAGCCGGCAAGAACTACTTCTACTACAACAATCCCGAAACCGGTCTGTGGCAGGTCCACCCCTGGGACATAGACCTCACGTGGGCCGACAACATGTACGGCAACGGCAACGAGCCGTTCAAGAGCCGCGTCCTGACCAGGCCCGATTTCTACCTCGAGTATCAGAACCGCGCCCGCGAACTGCGCGACCTGCTCTTCAATCCCGAACAGACCGGCAGACTGATTGACGAGATCGCTCGCTTCATCTACGACCCTGCCGGCGGCCCCTCGTTCGTGGATGCCGACAGGGCAATGTGGGACTACAACCCCATTCTCGCCTCCTCCTATGTCAGACCCAACAAGGCCGGACAAGGGCGCTTCTACGAGAGTTCGCCCACCGGCGACTTCGCTGGCATGGTCCAACTGATGAAGGACTACGTGGCAACCCGCGGCGCCTGGATCGACTCCCACATCCTCGACGACCCGCTCGTGCCGGATACACCGACCATCACTTACGCGGGTCCGGATGGCTTCCCGGCCGACGAACTCACCTTCGCCACCTCGCCTTTCAGCGGCTCAGGGGCGTTCGCGGCCTTGGAGTGGCGAATCGCCGAGGTCACAGACCCCGACAACCCCACCTACGACCTCGACGAGCCGTGGCTCTACGAGATCGACGCCCTGTGGGAAAGCGGCCAACTGACCACCTTCCAGGACCAGATCACCCTCCCACCCAACATCGCCGAGCCAGGCCACACCTATCGCGTCCGGGTCAGGATGAAGGACGACAGCGGGCGTTGGAGCCACTGGTCCGACCCGCTGGATTTCATCGCCGGCGAGGCGGCGGACCCGCTCTCCAACCACATCCGCATCACGGAGGTCATGTACCACCCCGAGCCGCCTCCACCGGGTAGCCCGTTCAACGACGAGGACTTCGAGTTCATCGAACTGAAGAACATCGGCGACGAGCCGCTCGACCTCCAGGGCATCCGCATCACCGAGGAGGTGGATTTCACGTTCCCGGCCATCACTCTCGACCCGGGGCAGTATGTCCTCGTCGTCAGCAACCTTGCCGCCTTCCAGTCGCGCTACGACACGAGCGGAATGACGATCGCCGGGGAGTTCACCGGCCACCTGCGCAACAGCGAAGGGGAACTCGAACTCAGGAGCGCCCTGGGCGACGAAATCCTCGAACTCGAATACAAGGACGGCTGGTATCCCATAACCGATGGCGATGGCTTCTCGCTGGTCGTGGTGGACGAGCGGGGCCCGGCCCACGACCTGGACGAGAAGGCCTCGTGGCGGCCAAGCGCCTGGCCGGGCGGCTCGCCCGGCGCCGACGATCCCGGATATGCCCCCGGTTCGGTCGTCATCAATGAGGTTCTGACCCACACCGACGCCTCGCCGGTGGGCGACTGGCTCGAACTGCATAATACGACCGAGGCGCCGATTGACATCAGCGGCTGGTTCCTGAGCGACGATCCGGCCGACCTGGCGAAGTTCCGAATCCCCGATGGCACCGTGCTTCCTGCTGGCGGCTTCGTCGTCTTCGACGAATTCGAACATTTCGGCCCGAGCGAAAACCCCGAGACCGGCTTCGGCTTCAGCGAACTCGGCGAGAGCGCTTGCCTGGCCGCCGCCGACCCCGAAGGCACCCTCGGCGGATACCGCGAGCAGGTGGACTTCGGCGCGGCCGACCGCGAGGTTACCTTCGGCCGCTACACCATTTCCACCGGCCGAACCGATTTCGTGGCGCTCAGCGCTACGACCCCTGCTGGGGACAACGCGCCGCCACTCGTCGGCCCGGTCGTCTTCAACGAGATCATGTACAACCCCGACAGCGGGGACGAATTCCTCGAACTCCTCAATATCGCTGACGACCCGGTCCCTCTCTACGACCCCGCCAATCCCTCGAACACCTGGAGCATCGCCGATGGGGTCGAGTTCACCTTCCCCATGACGGTCGAACTCGCTCCCGGCGAGCACGTCCTGGTCGTTGGGATCGAGCCGGACCTCTTCCGCTCCACCCATGGCATCCCGCCCGCGGTGAGGATATTCGGTCCGTGGACAGGCGCGCTCGACAACAAGGGCGAGGCCGTCGAACTCTACAAGCCCGGCGACCCGGAACCAGGAGGGTTCGTGCCCCAGATTCTGGTCGAGCGCGTGCGGT
>CAYYCI010000344.1:0-5320 GCA_964470215.1 uncultured Planctomycetota bacterium | reverse complement strand
GCAAACAATTGCCAGGCGAGAAGGAAAAGAATGCCCTGGCTGGCTGCCGACTCCGGTCCCTCGTTCCGGAGCTCCACATACCGAACGCTTTGCGTCCTCGTGGCAAAGCATTCTTTTCCTTCTCGTCTGCATTGGGAACCCACGGTGCACAAAAGGGTGCCAAAGCCCACATCCCCGGCCTCCTTCTAAACTACGCGCGGCTTTCCTTCATAATCTCAGGCCTTCCATGCCCCTTCTCTGGTTTTGGTGGCACAGGCTTTCCAGCCTGTGTCTGACGCGGGACGGGACGCCCCGCCCACCCTTCCGCCAAGGGCTCGACGAAGGCGGAATGCCCCGCCGACAACAAGAACCGCGTCCACATCCGCCGGTGGGGCAGGCACGGGGGCCTGCCCCTACCGTCCCCTCGACCCACCATCTCAATAACAGGGGCCATGGTCGTGGAAACAAGACGGCATCCCGGGGACTGTAGCCTCAAATCTCCAATCCTTAGCCATTCTTGACCCCGTGCCAGCCTGGGCTAGAATGCGCGGCATGGGCCGGTAACGCGACCAGAGGAGACATCCCGTGCGATACCTGGCGTTTGTGGCGACGGCCATCCTGGCAGCCGCGTTCGGCCGGGAGGATGCTTCGGGGCTGCGCCTTGTGCCCTTCCCCAAGGAGATCGCCCTGGCGCCAGGGCGCTTCGCCCTGGACCGCGAACTGATTGTCGAGGCAAGCGAGCCCCACGCCAACCTGGTGGCTTCGTTGATCGCTGCCGAGATGAAGCGGGCGGGCCTGCCCGAACCCAGACTCACTCGCCTGGGGACAGGCGAGCACGTCCTGCGCCTCGTGCCGCCAAGGGTAAGCGCGCGGCCTCGGCCAACCCCCCTGCGTCAACAGGCGGGGGATGAGGACTACGCTCTCGAGGTGACCGGCGGCCAGGTCATCGTCTCGGCCAGGGCGCCCCGCGGCCTACTCCACGGTGCCCACACCCTCTGCCAGCTCATCCGCGCGAACCTGAAGGATAAGGCCATTCCCCGTCTGACGATCCGCGACTGGCCATCGCTGCGATGGCGGTGCTTCCAGGACGACCTGACCCGCGGCCCGAGCTCGACCCTCGAGGAACTCAAGCGCGAGGTCGCGCTCGGCAGTTTCCTCAAGTTCAACCTCTTCACCTATTACATGGAACACCAGTTCGCCTGGACGAAGCACCCGGAACTCGGCCCGAAGGATGGTTCGCTGACCCCCGCCGAGCTGAAAGCCCTGGTCGAATATGCCACGCCCCTCGGCATCGAAATCCTCGGCAACCAGCAGTCCTTCGGCCACTTCGGCAACATCCTCCGCCACGAGAGATACAGGCACCTCCGGGAAACCAGCGGCCTGCTTTGCCCGGTGAAGGAAGAGAGTTATCGCCTTCTCGACGACCTCTATTCCGAGGTCATTCCCCTCCTGCCGTTCCCCTTCTTCAACGTCTGTTGCGACGAGACCTATGGCCTGGGCAGGGGGCCGTCGAAAGACCTGGCCGCGAAGATCGGCGTCGGCGGCGTCTACGCCCGACACCTCCGCCGCATCCACGACCTGCTCAAGGAAAAGTACGGCAAGCGGATGATGATGTGGGGCGACATCATCCTCCGCCACCCCGACCACCTGAAGGAGATCCCCAGGGACACGATAATGCTCACGTGGGGCTACAGCCCTGCCGCCAGCTTCGAGCACCAGATAATCCCCTTCGCCAGGTCGGGCTACGAGTTCTTCGTCTGTCCCGGCGTGAACAACTGGAGCCGCATCCTGCCCGACTTCGGGGCCGCCGTGGTGAACATACGCAACTTCGTCCGCGACGGAGCGAAACACGGCGCACTCGGCGTGCTCAACACCGCCTGGGACGACGACGGCGAGAACCTCAACGCCCCCAGTTGGCACGGCCACGCCTGGGCCGCCGAGTGCGCCTGGAACGCCTCGAAAACCCCTTACGAGGACTTCAGCCGGCGCATCGGTGCCGTCCTCTTCGGCGAGAAGGGCCACCATTTCGGCCAGGCCATTGACCTCTTGGCCAAAACCCATCGCCTGCCGGGCATGAAGGGCATGCGCAACAGCCGCTTCTGGCAGGACGACCTCGGCCCGTCGAAGACCAGCGCCGCCCTCGAAGAAACCGCCGCTCGTCGCCTCCTCGAGACCGTGCGCCCCGCAATCGAACACCTCGAAGCGTGCCGCAAAGAGGCCAAGGCCAACGCCGCCCTGCTCGACGCTTTCCTGTTCGGCGCGCGGCGAATGGAACTGATCGGCCAGCGAATGCTCGACCGCCTCGAGGTCATCTCGCTCTACGGCGCCGCCTACGAGGTGCCCTTGGACGAGGCACCGCCGCTGCTCGCGAAGGCCCAGGCGATCGTCGAGAAGGACCGCGACGCGCACAAGGCCCTTGGCGACCAGTGGGCCGCGCTCTGGGCGCGCGAGAACAAGCCATACGCCCTCGACCGCGTGATGGCTCGTTACAGGGCCGTGGTGAGGCGATACGATGCCCTCGCCAGACGCCTTGCTGCGATCCGCAAAGATGCCGAAGGCGGCAAGCCGCTGCCGCCGCCCAGCGACGTCGGCCTGGCTTTCATCGAACTCGGGGCGCGCCGTACGCGACCCGACAGGGTGATTCGCCAGCCGCTCATGCCGGATGCCCAGTGGCTCGAGCCGTCAGCGAGCCGGCGGGTCGGCCTCGTCGTCGCTGCCGGAAAGGCCGACCGCTTCGACCTGCCCATCGAACTCGAAGTCCGCCTTCCCGACAATCTGCCGAGCCGCCGAGTGCGCGCCTTCAGGCTCGACGGGGCGAAGCCCACCGAGCTCCTCGCCCAGTTGGACCGCGGGGCAAAGCAAGGCTACGGGCGGCTGGCCTTCGTCCTTCGCGGCAGGCTCGGGAAGGGCCGCTCGGCTCCTGTCCACGTCTACCTCGGCCTGCCAGGCGACGAGCCAGGCCCGCCGCCGGCCGGCGCAGCCCTGACCCGCGACGCGCCAAAGGGGATGAAGTGGCTGGAGAACGACAAGGTGCGGCTCCTCCTCGGCCCCGAGGGAGCACACATCTATCGCTGGGAGATCAAGGCGCTGGGCAACGGCGATGTGACAATGCCCGGCGAGGCTGGCTGGGCCGGCTTCGCCGACACCGGCGGCGTCCATCGCAGCTCCACGAACAGCCTCGAGTGCGTCGCAAGCGGGCCGGCGCTCGTCCGGTATCTTTGCACCGACCAACACGGCCTGTCGAAGACCATCAGCCTGTGGGGCGGGGCCTCGTGGGTCGAGGTGACCCTGAACTCGCCCGTCAACTACTTCTGGGCGCTCGACGACCCAAAGAACTTCGCGGCCGACGGCCCAACCCCCGGCCGCTACCTCTTCTCGACCGGCGCGACCGGGCCGGTGGGGAAGCAGACCGACGGCGTCCGCGCCCAGGTGAAGGCGGGAGGGGCGCACTGGGGCGTCAAGTTCATCCCGGGCAAGTGGGCGCTGGGCATGGCGACCCCTGAGACGGCCACCCGCCACGTCGTCGCTCCCGGAGCCGCAGCGGGCGGGGTTGGGATCGAGGGCGGGCGCGGCGCCAGCCACTTCGTCATCTACGCGGGGACCCTCGAGGGGGACCCCGCCGAACTGATGAACCGCCTGGCTCGGACGCTCGACTTCCGCAACCAGCCCCGAATCACACTCCACGCCATCCAAGCGCGCTAGCAACTCCTTACAGAGGAACGTCCAGAGCGTGTCGAATCTCGTGGCCACCGGTTCAAAGTGGCAAGCGGGGGCTTGGGCTCCGGGTCGCCCGGGGCTTGACCAAAGGGGGCGAGGCGCGTAAGAAAAGGGAAGTAGTTGACTCAAGGGCTTTTTTCAAAGAAGGGTGCGAGATGGTGAGAAATCTGGCGCTGTGGTGTGTGGTCCTGGGCGCGTTGTGCTACGCGGCGCGCAGTGCCGAGATTGACCCGAAGAAACTGCCTCGCGAGGATGTGGTCGAGGTGCCGGCCATCGGCGAGGGGCTGTGTGTGAGCAACGTCTTCCAGTCGAACATGGTGCTCCAGCGCGATAAGCCCCTGACCATCTGGGGCTGGGCCGACCCGGGCGAGAAGGTCACAGTGTCGTTCGCCGGCCAGACCGTCGAGGCCGTGGCCGCCGCGGACCGCTCGTGGAAGGTGTCGCTGAAGCCAATCCCGGCGAACACCACGCCACAGGTGATGACGATCAAGGGCAAGACCAAGACGCTCAGGCTCGAGAACATCCTCGTGGGCGACGTGTGGGTGCTCGGCGGGCAGAGCAACATGGAGTTCCCCCTGCCGAATGTTGACGACGGTCAACTCGAGGTCGTCTCGGCGAACTTCCCCCAGATTCGCCTCCTGACGGTGCCGCGGGGGAAGGGGTTCAAGTCGGTGGCGAGTTTCGAGCGCCTGTGGGAGTGGAGCAACTGGTCGAAGCGCCACTTCCGCAAGGGCGACTGGGACGTGTGCTCGCCGGAAACCGTGCGGGAGTTCTCGGCAATCGGCTACGTCTTCGGCCGGCGCCTCCACATGGCCACGAAGGTCCCGATCGGGTTGATTGACGTGTCGGTCGGCGGGACGACGGTCGAGGCGTGGACGCCCGCGGAGGTGTTGAAGAAAATCCCCGGCGCCGAAACCCAGGCGATGTTGAAGGAATGGGAGGAGAAAATCGCGGCCTACGACCCGAAGGCGGACCTCCAGAGGCGCATCGAGGCCTACAAGCGGCGTGTGGATGCGCTGAAGGCGCAGGGGAAGCCGATCCCGCCGAACCTCAAGCCGCCGACGGACCTTCGGCCCGGCCCGGTCGCCGACAAGAATCGCCCCGGCTGCCGCTACGCCAGCATGATTCGCCCCCTCGAGGGTCTCGCGGTGGCGGGCGTGTTGTTCCACCAGGGGTTCAACAACTGCTTCTCCGGCTCGCCCGGCGCGCGGATGTACTACCAGGTCTTCGGACCAATGATCACTGCCTGGCGAAAAGCCTTCGCCGACCAGAAACTCCCCTTCTGTATCATCTCCCTGTGCACGGCCGGCGCGCCGCAGACGATGGAGAACTTCCTCGTGCCGATGTACGACGTCGGGCCGTACATTCGAGAGGCGCAGTACAAAACCTTCGTGGACTTCCGCAAGGCCGGGGACAAGAACATCGGTTTCGTGAGCACTTATGACCTGCGCAAGAGTTGGTACCACCCGCAGATCAAGATTCCCGTCGGCGAGCGCGCGGCCAAGTGGGCACTCGCCACCCACTACGGGATCCTGCGCGGCGACGAGTGGTGGCTGCCACGCGAGATCACCGATGTGAAGATCGGCGACGGCAGGATCGTGCTGACGCTCAGCACACAGGTGAA
>CAYYCI010000343.1:0-5329 GCA_964470215.1 uncultured Planctomycetota bacterium | reverse complement strand
CGGTAGCGGGGGTCGGTGACCCAGAGCCTGAAGTTCGGGTCGTCGCGGTAGTGTCGCCAGTGGTCTTCGACCCTCTGCGGCAATTCGCCGTGGTAGAGGGTTCGCCCCGCCTCGGTGACCTCGATAGCCCCGCCGCGCGGGCCGGCGCGATTGAAGGTCAACTCGAAGGCTCTCCCCTTGTGGGTGAGCGAGAGCGTGTGGGTGGAGGTTGTGGAACGGAGCGAGGCCCCGGCGGCGGCATCGGGCCGCACCTGACCGATGCCGACCTGCATGACGTGGAGGAACTCGACGCTCGCGGCAGGCTTCTTGTGGCGGACTTCGACCCGCCAGCCCAACAGGCCGATGGTGCTGAGGACAGCGTAGGGGGAGTCGGCTTTCTCGTAGCCTTTCTCGGTCGGGCCGAGTTGGATGCCTGCCACCTCGAGGTCGTGCCACTTCCCGCCGACCTTCTTCCGCTCCGCCTCGGCGGGGAGGAGGGTGCGGACGTAGAGCCAGCCGTCGCGCTTTTTCCCCGGCGAGCCGGACTCGACGAGGAAGGCGTCGCCCCCCATCCAGAAGTGTCCGCCAGGATGGGGATGCGGACGCTTCCCATCGGCAGTCAGGACGAATTGGGGGCCGATCTCTTCCTTCGTCAGCGCTCTCTCCGACCCCACCGCGCGCGGCTCGCGCAGCGAGTGGAGCAGCCAGCACGGCCTGCGGGACGGGTCGGTCACCACCACTCGGTCGTAAACCACGAAGAGGTCGGGCTTCAGGAAGACGAACTGGCGGGTTATCTCGCGCAGCCAGTCGGGGTTGTAGGAGAAGCGCGCGTCGCCGAGGGCGTAGTCGAACAGGGGATGGGTCCGATAGGCGGTGATGCGGCCCTCGGCGAAGTCCTTCTGCGGCCCGGCGAAGCCCCACTTCTTCCACCAGGTCGCGTCCTGGCGGACCGACTGTCCCCCGCAGCGGACGATGTCGCGGGTGGGGCGGCCGCGCCAATCCTTGTGGACGAACTCCTCGGTCCCGACCAGGATCGAGTTGTGGGCGATGGTCTGGCGGCCGTAGTCGTAGACTGGCGCCACCGATTCGCGACCGCGTTCGGCCGGGAAGTCGAGCACCGCGACGTTCTGGGAGTGGACCGGGCCGGAGTCAATCGCCAGCGGGCCGTGCTTGCGGATGGTGAAACTCAGGTTGTCGGCGTTGTTGCGGCCCCAGAGGCCGTCTATCTCGCCGTAGCGTCCGCAGCGAAAGGTTGCGAAGGTGCAATCGGGGGACCAGTCGCTGCGCATGACGAGGTGGCCCGAAGTCGGAAACAGGCGCGTGGTCGGCAGTGTGTGGTAGTCGAGGGGCTGCTGGTCAGGGTCCTGCCACAGGAGGCGTCCGAGGGCATCGCGCATCCTCGACCATCGCGGCTCCTGTTCCCGCAGGTATTTCATCCACACGAGGCCGAGGCCGTCGTTCTCGCGGCTGATGGCCAGCCAGGCGAGGCTCGTCGCGCCGGAATGCCCGGGCGCCACGGCACCGCGGTCCGGACACTGGCGCGTGACCCCGAGGTGTTCGACACACAGCGGGTGGAGTTCCGGGACGAAGTGGTACCAGTAGAAGGGCGACTGGAACCTGGCGAAGTCGGCCCGGGCGATGTAGTCCTCCCCCGTCGCGTTGCTCCAGCCGATGGCGGCGACGAGCGGCTCCCAGTAGGCGTGTTCGCCGTTGTAGCCGTGCCCCATGTCGGAGCCGCCGCGCCCCGCTGCCCACCGGTTGAGTTTATCTGTCCAGGCCACGAGGGTCCGTTGGAAGTCGCGGCGCATCCGGGCGAGGAACAGCGCGTCGTTCTTGCCCCGACCCCCCTCGTAGAAGACCCCCACCAGGTGGAGGGTCGGTCGCCAGTAGAGGCTTCCGCCCCTGGAAACCGCCGCGGCCACGGCGTCCGAGAGGCGTTGGCGCTCGTCGGCGCCCAGGTCGTCCCACACCAGGTCAATGGCCGCGGGCCAACCGAAAATCCAGGTCGGCCGGCGAAAGAGCGGCGACGCCGTCAACGCCGCGAGGTACTTCTTCTCGCCGGTCAGTTTGTAGGCGATGGCACACTTGAGAAGGGCGGTGTGGCGGGACGCCGCGTGCTCGAGGCCCTGGGCACACACCGCGCGGAACTCCGCCGCGATGGTCGGATGCTCGAGGCGTTTCTTCAAAGCGGCCAGGTCCTCCCTCACGAGGAGAAAGCGGGGATGTTCGTTCCTGGCCAGTCGGGAGTCGGCGGGGATGTGGAAGAAAGGCTCCCCGTCCCGCAGCGTCACTGGCCGATACGCGTCGAGCCGTGCCGAGACCAGCCGCTCGAGGCCAATGGCCGGGCGACTGGCAGCGAAAAGCGTCAGGGCCAGGAGGGCGACTCTCGCCACTGTTCATCCCCCGTGCGGGATGCGGCCCGCCGCTACGGGCAAGTGGAGGCGACGGGGATGGTCGTGCCGCTCTTGGCGGCCTCCAGGGCGGCGAGGCAGATGTCGAGGATGTGGTAGGCGGCGGCGCCCGGGCACGTCGGCGGGCGTCCCGTGCGCAGGGCTTCCGCCGCGTCGAGCAACCCCCGCGCCCATTCCACCCCGCGATATGCGTCGTCGGACACTGGCACCCGCTGCCAGTCGTCGTCTCCCTGCCTGAAGAGCCAGAGGGGCGAGTTGAAGGCGATGACGGACTCGAGCCTCAGCGAGCCGGCCGTGCCGTGGGCTTCGATGCCTTGTTGCGCGCTCTTGAGTGCGAGGAAGGAGGTCGTCAGTCGGGCGCGGAGGCCGCTGCGAAACTCCATCAGGACGCAGGCGTGGTCGTGGCTCCTCACGCGGAACTTCTGCCCCGCGTTCGGGCCGGAGGCCACGGTGCGCTCGGCCAGACGGGTGCCCGCCATCGCTCGCACGGAGGCCACCGAGCCGAAGACCTGGGTGAGGACGTGGAGAGGGTAGCAGCCGACGTCGAGGAGCGGGCCGGCGCCGGGTCCGTAGAACGGGGCTGGGGCGGGGTGCCAGGTCTCGATCCTCGACCAGTTCATCTCGGCATAGACCTCGCGCGGCTCGCCGATCAGGCCGTCGGAGACGGCCTTCTTGAAGGCCTGCTGCGCCTCGCCGAGGATGACGAATGGCGAGCAGGTTAGTTGGAGGCCGCGCTCGGCCGCCAGGTCGAGGCAAGCCTGGGCGTCGTCCCTGGTGGCGGCCAGAGGTTTTTCGCTGTGGACGTGTTTGCGGCCGCGAAGGAGCCGCTGGGTGACCTCGGCGTGGGCGAGATGGGTCGTCAGGTTCACGGCGAGTTCGACCGCCTCGTCGGCCAGGAGTTCCTCGAGGGACGAATATGCCTTGCAGCCGTGTTTGGCGGCGAAGGCGGTGGTTGCCTCGGGGTTGATGTCGAAGGCGCCGACGAGGCGGAGCCGGTCGGCGTGGGGCTTCATGGTCTCGGCATAAGGCCCGGCGATGTTCCCGCAGCCGACGAACGCCACTCCGAGGGGCTCATGGGCGCGCATCAGGGTTCTCTCCCTCCTTCTCGAAGCCCTCCGGCAGCAAGGTGGAAGCAACATTGAGGGTATAGCCGTCTTTTGTCTCGCGGAGATCGAAGCTGACGACGAAGCGGCGGTCGTCGGGGAATAGCCTTACATTCCACCAGAGTGCGGCCTTGACGATTGCCCTGAGCACCAGGTGCTCGAGTGGTGCAGTGTTTCCCCCTGGGAGGCTCTCTCTGAGAACTCGCCTACGCGTTTCGCTCGGGAAGAGCGAGAGGTTCCAGCCCAGGATTGCTGGCTCGACGAACGCCTCGGGAGGGGCGTAAGGACGACCGAGCTCCTCGCGGAGAGCCTCCGCGACGCGCCAGACTCGCTCGCTCAAGCGCGGCATGCTCATTTCGTCGCTGGTGCGGATTTTGGCGGCCGGGAGGTTGCTGTGCTGCAACTTGGCCAAGAGCCCGGGGGTTATCTGAGGGGGCTCATTTCGCTTCTGTTTGCGGCGGTCTTTTCGCTTGCCATGGCGGCGTTTCTTCGACATCTGAACCTGCCTTCACTGGTCGTAGCGGCCGAAGTGTTGGATGGCGGACATGATGAGGCGCATGCCTGTCAGTCGCGAGCCGTTGTTGATCGAGCCTGCGGTCGCGAAGACCAGGCCGCGACGCTCGCGCGCCTGGTCGAAGTCGCGGAGGAACTCCGCCACAATCTTCTCCTCCTCGTTGCGGCTGAAGGTGAACGGGGCCAGTTGGCCGTAGATGACCGCGCGGGGGAGGTGTTCGCGTATCTGGCTCACCGACAGCGTCGGGCCGAAATTCACTCCCGTCAAGTCGAGCCGGCCGAGGACGGGGAGGATGTGGGCCATATCGGAGTCGGAGTGCTGATAGCGGCGATCGCCGGGGTCGGGGGCATAGCGCTCGAAGATGCCCTTGAGGATGGGGTAGCCGAAGAACTCGTACATCTCGGGGGTGAGCAATGCGCAGTTGTCGTCGCGGAAGGAGAAGCCGCGCGGGGCGGTTTCCGGGCTGTAGCCGGCTTCCTCGTCGAGGATGCGGGCGCGTTCGAGCATGGCGCGCAGGATCAGGTCGCGGAAGCGGGCGGCGAGGTCGGGGTTGTCGTGGATGAGGAAGATGAGGTTCTCGACCCCGTAGATGCTAGTGGCAAAGGTCACCGGCCCGCGCTGGTCGCGGTAGAGAGGGGGCCGCACCCCGAGGGCCATCAGGCGGGCCTTCTCCTCATTCCAGTTTTCCGGCAGGAGGAAGCCCCGCAGGTCCCCTGCCAGTCGTTCCTCGACGCGGTCGAGGAGCGCCTTGAGTTCCTCCTCGTTGTGTACCGACGGCATGAGCCACCAGGAGCCCGAGTGCCATTCCTCGTGGCCCTCGAAGATGTCGTGGAGTTGCTTGACCGGGGGATATTGTCGGGAGGGGTCGCGCGGCGTCTCGCGCAGGAGGCGGCGGCCGACGATCCTCTCGGCCTTGTCGTTGTAGGCGCGGTTCAGCTCCAGTGCCCACTTTTCGTCCTGGTCGTACCGCCACGGGTCTTCTGGCACCCCGAGTTCGTCGAAAACGCATTCCCAGCTCATCATCACCCCGAGAGGGACCTGTGGGATATCGTCGCCGAAGGGGTTCTTGATGGCCTTGGCATGGTCTTCCCAGAAGCGGTCGAGGTCCACCGGGGCGAGACCCTCATTGCGATGGGCCTCGGCGACCAGTCGAGCGGGGATTTCCTCCCCTCGCCAGCGCGGCACTATCAACTCTCGATGCTCCTTGCCAAACGGGTTCGACCCGGAAGTGTAGAACCGGCGGGCCGGGGTGTCAAACACATCTATGAGGAAACCCGGGACGGCAGCGCGCCGGGGCGTGTGGGCTTTGGCACGCTTTTTGC
>CAYYCI010000342.1:0-5363 GCA_964470215.1 uncultured Planctomycetota bacterium | reverse complement strand
CTTGCCCTGGACCGTCTGGACGTCCTTGAGGGTGATGTCCACGTGGCAGCCCCTGGCGGCTTCCATGCCGTCCTCGATGACCTTGCGGACGAGGTCGGGGTCGAAGCCGCAGCAGATCATCTGGGATGGGTTGGGGCGCCAGGAGAAGACGTAGTCCTCGCCGATCTGTTCGGCGCACCTGGCGACATCTGCCACGGGGGTTACGGCGATTCGCCTGAGGTTGGGAATCTGGCGGAGCATGGCCATCTTGTTCGTCAGATCCTCGCAGCAGCCGTAGGCCACCAGCCCGAATCGCTCGAGGATCGGCAACTGGTAGCGAAGGAGGAACTCCTCGTGCATCGCTGGCGAGATCAGGGTGTACTCCTGTGCGGCCATGAAGACCCAGAGGCTCTTGCGGCCCACCGGCTCGCTGTTGGCCGCGGGGTCCGGGAGTTCGAGAGCGTAAGGCATTGCCTGGTTGTGGTGGTTGACGAGCCGCCAGTCGCCGGCCGCCTCGGCCTCCTCGTGGGTGGTCAGGATGCCATCGCTCATGAACTTCAGGACGCGGTGGAGCCACTCCGGGCGTTCGACCATGTCCCACATGAGTTGTTCGAGGCCGCGGAGTTGGGTGAGATGGGTCGAGATGTCGGCGGCCCAGCGGCTGTAGGCGGGCGAGCGGTCCACCGCGACGGGCAGGATGTCGCCGATAGCGTCGTGGAGGCGCGAGACGTTGCGTTCGGTCGCTTCCTCGTCAATGACGTGGTGGGGGAAGACCATCTTGTCGGCGTCTTCGGCCTCGACGATCGTGGGCTCGAACTTCCAGGAGCCGCGCGGGTCCGTCTTCGGCGAATGCTTGATCTTCAGGCCCCACAGGCCCTCGGGCGGGGTGACCACCGTCGCGCGCACGGTGATCCATGGTTCAATGATGTAGTCGTCGCCGATGGTGTCCTGGAAGAGCATCTGGCGGAAGAACCGCTCGTAGCGCTGGAAGAAGGGGTCGTGGCACTCGAGGCGGCTCTCTGGTGCCTCGTGCCAGGCGGCGAGCCAGCGGACGTAGACGAGGGGCCGGGTCCGGGCGAGGCTGTTGTGTTTCCGCCAGAGGTCGCGGCGCTCGTCCTGGATGGGTTTGTGGGCAACTTCGGCATAGCGGGTGGCCAGATCGCGGAGGACCTGGACGTCGCGGCCATTGCTGGTGCTCATTTGCCTGCCTTGACCGAGCGTGTGCCCTTGCAGGCGAAGAAGGTCGCTGCGGCGAGGCGCATTTTCGGGCCCTGGGCGAACTTCGCCGCCCATGGCCCGTGACGGCCCAGGGCGAGGGCCGGCACGACGGACATCCAGGCGGTCATGATGGCCAACGGAACGCGAAGCATCGCGATCTCCGAGAGCGGAAAACTACTCGCCTGTCCGGGTGAAGTCAACGTCCCTTCCGAGCTGGCTGATCCGCTCATTTGGAGACCTCGAGGACGTAGCGTCCTGGCGTCGCCACGAAGGCGGTCTTGCTTCCTTCGGTCCTTGCCTCGACGTGTTGGCCGTTTGCGCGGAAGACCCGCTGCTCGGCCGCGACGATGCCGTCGAGGCCCAACTCCAGTTGGCCGGCTGCCCGGATGTCCAGGGCCCAGTCGCCGGCAGGCGTGCGCCTGAGCGAAATGGTCGCTTTCTTCGAGGCAGTTATGGTGGCATTGGGCAGGCGAAGAGCGGTGCCGTCAGCGAAGGCGAGGAGGTCGGGCCGGGAGTCCTTGCTCTCGCTGACGAGGAAGGCCGTCGCGTCCGTGGCCACGACCAGGCGGGGAGGGATTCTTCCGTGCGGGGCCACGCTCGAGGTCGGCAACGCGAAGCGCGCCCCGAGGACAGTCGTCCGCCCCCCGACACGAACGACGGTCTTCAAGAGGCGGCCTTGCGTGGCGACGGCCACCAACGATGGTCGCTGGCTCGTCTTGGCGGCTATCCGCAGGACGGAGGCAAAGGTGGCCGACTCGCTACGCCTGCGGACGAGAATCGTGGGCAGCGGACGCGACGGGGGCTGGCCGTGGCCCGTGCCGGCGAAAAGTTCCCCGCGCCCAGAGGGCAAGGCCACCATCTCCAGGCTCGTCCGTTCTGTCGTCCACCGACAGGTGAACCCAGACGGCAGGGAAGAGCCGCGGATGTCCCGAATGTGCTGATAGCCATTGGAGCGTCCTGGGAGCGCCACTGCCTCGAGCGTGCGGTCGGTCCAGAAGCCCCCATATGCGTGGAAGGCCAGGTCCCAGGTGTGGGGCTTGGCGCTCGACACCTCGACCAGATCGAGGACCAGTCCGCCAGGGGCAAGTGCCACGGTTCGGGCGAATGAGGTGCCGGGATAGGCATCGTTGGCCGTCGCGGACGCGACGGCAAAAGCATCCGCCGCGTGGAAGAACCGCAGTTTCCCGGCACACGGCCGCTGCGAGGAACCGTCCTGGACGAGTGTGTTATGGCTGACGGTCTGCTTGTACCACTCCCGATGGAGGGGGACGCCGTAGTGGATGCAGCCGGGGTCTGGTGCGACGACCTCGCCGTTGGCGTAGAGGACGAGTTGGAGTTTCTCCGGATGGCCGTGTCCGCCGCCGTGTGGGGCGTAGTCGAGGATGGCCACGGGCGCGTCCTGTCCCTCGTCACACTGGAGGTAGGCGTAGCCCGAAGCGGGAAAGTTGCGGCTCCCGGAAGGCAGTGTTGCTTCCCCTTCGAGTTCCGGCTCCCCGTAGAGGAGCGACTCGAGGGAGACGCGGGATTTGTCCTTCAGGACTGCGGCGAAGAGGGGGTCGTGCCAGCGCGCGTAGGCGAGTTCGTAGCGCGGCCACGGGCGATAGGCGTTGGAGGGATGGGAGTCGTTGAACGCGGGGAGGTAGCCATTCGGGAGGGCGAAGAGAAGCGGGGCGGCGTAGAAGCGGCGGTAGCGCTCGGTGTAGACGTTCACTCCGATGTGGCGCAGGGCCTCGGCCAGAGGGACGAGGGCCGACATGGTGTAGTAGTGGTATCCCCACGAGCCCTCGAACCAGAAGCCGTCGTCGAGAATCCCCTTGGCCAGTTGATTGCGGATTCCGTGGGCGGAAGTGACGGCGTCGGCAAAGAGGCGTTCGTCGCCCAGACAGATGCCCACGAGCCCGACGGCCGAGTTCTTCCAGCACTGGATGTTGTGGATGCCGATCTTGTGTTGCATTATCAACTGGGCGGCCGGGCGCAGGAGCCTCTCCTCGATGTTGCGACGCTGCTTGTCGGAAAGCCTCTCCCACACCAGGTCGTATGCCTGGGCGATCGGGATCAACCAGGTGGATTCGTCGAGGGTCTGCGGCCCGACCCTTCCGCCGCCCACCCTGTCGCGGCCTCGGATGTCGTGGCGGGGATAGGACAGATAGCGCTCGGCGTAGCGTTCGAGAATCTCGGCCGCCTTCGCGGCGTAGCGCTCGTTCCCTGTGAGTTGGTAGACAAGGCCGAGGGTCTGCGCGGCCCGCGCGAGGCGACTGTGCTGGCCGCTGATGACCACGCTGTCGTAGGGCTCGCCGCTATAGACCTTGCCGCAGGTGGGGCACTTGTGGCGGGTGGGGCCGAGGGTCTTCAGACGCGAACCACACTTCGGGCACGAGTACCAGTGCCACCACTGGCCGCCGCGGTCCGGGACGGCGATTCGGCGGTTGAGCCAGTCGTTGGCCTCGGCGAGGAGTTTCTCGAACATCTGCTTCGCCCAACCCTTCGTGGCGGTCTTCTTCTTCAGCGCGGCCACCTCTTCGCGGGTGACCAGCAGGACCGGGTGGCGGCCCTTGGGGAGTTCGACGCTCATTGCAGCGGCACAAAGACAAAACAACATGAACGCTTCTCGCATCGCGCGCTCCTTTGGATCTGTCCTGGGGGAGAGTTTATGGGTTTGCCTGGCGGCGCTCAAGGTTGGGTCGAGTGCGACACGGACGAGCACAGACGAGCACGGACAGGGGCGCGTCGCCACCTTGACTGGGGACGGGGTTCCGGCTTATTCTGGCGCCAGAGGGTTTCGACGACGGAGGCCGGCCATGGTGCGTGTGGCAATCGTGGGAATCGGGGGATACGGCTGGGAGTTGATCGGGAAACTGCGCGAGGCGGCCGCCGAGGGGCGCTGCCAACTGGTGGCGGCCGCCGACAACAACCTCGGCGAACTCTTCCACGAGGCGGACGAACTGCGACGGCTGGAGGTCGAACTCTTCAGCGACGCAGTGACCATGCTCGAGGCCTACCGCAAGCGCTGCGACGCCGTCTACATCGCCAGCGGCATCCACACTCACGCCCCGCTGGCCATCGCCGCGGCCGAGGCCGGATACCACGTCCACCTCGAGAAGCCGCCCGCGGCCACGGTCCAGGAAGTTGACCGGATGCTCGCGGCCCTCGGTGCCCACAAGCGGATGTGCCTGGTGGGCTTTCAGGCCATCCACAGCGACGACATTCGCTTCGTCAAAGAGCGGGTGGTCTCTGGCAGGCTCGGCGAGGTGAAGTGGCTGAGTTGTTGCGCCGGGTGGCCCAGGAAGCGCGGCTACTACCTGAGGAACTCCTGGGCCGGGGAACTGCGCACGGGGACCCACTGGGTGCTCGACGGGCCGGCCACCAACGCCCTCTCCCACCAGTTGATGAACATGCTCTTCCTGGCGTCGGCCCGGCCCGAGGGGTTTGCCACTCCGGGGAGCGTCCGCGGCGAACTCTACGTGGCCGGGCCGGTCAGTTCCCACGACACGGCCGCCATCGAGGTTCGGACGGCCGAGGGGCCGGCGATCTTCCTTCTGGTCAGCCACTGCACCGAAGAGAATTTCGGCCCCGTGATCGAGATTGCGGCCGAGAAGGGCCGCGTGCGATGGGCGATGGGCAAAGGCGCGACGATCACCTACAACGACGGCACCAGCGAGTCGTGCCCGCCCGACCCCGACTCCGGCCGCAAGAAAATGGTGCTCAATTTCCTCGAGGCGGTGGCGGAGAACGACCCGGGGCGGTTGCGTTGCCCACTCGGGGCCAGCCGCGGGTTCGTTCTCGCCCTCGACGGCGCACACGAGAGCAGCGTGCGCATCCGGCGCATCCCGCGCGAGCACGTTCGTCGCGTGGGCGAGGGCGACGAGGCGACGACCGTGGTCGCAGGCCTCGACGAGATGCTCCGAAGAGCCGCCGCCGAGCCTTGCCTGTTGAGCGATCTTCCCGAGCGGCCTTCCTGGGTCGTCGCCACCGAGCAATTCAACCTCGCCGGCTACGACCGGTTCCCCCGCCGCTTCATCCCCGGCTAAGCCTTACGCCGGCGTGGTCCTCGGCGTTCTGGGAGCGCGCCGGTCGGCCGGGCCTCCCTGCCCCGCGTGCGCCACAGGTTGGAAAGCCTGTGCCACCATCCGATTGGACAAGGAGGCACCACAGGCCGGGAAGCCTGA
>CAYYCI010000341.1:0-5363 GCA_964470215.1 uncultured Planctomycetota bacterium | reverse complement strand
AGGCCGCAGCGACGCCGAGCGCGTCCTGCGCCTCGCATCACACTTCGAGATTCCAGCCCTGCTATGTGTGAACAAGTGGGATCTGAACCCCGACGAGGCGGCCGCGCTGGAGCGTGCGGCCTGCGCAATGGACCTCCGGCCCCGCCCGCTTTGCTTTGTGGGGCGTATTCCCTATGATAGCGCGGTGCCCGGGTCGCTCTGTGAGGGCTCGCCGCTGGTCGAGACGACCAACGGCCCGGCCGCCCAGGCCATCCGCGGTCTATGGGCCAAGGTGGCAGAAGCCCTCGAGGCGCAAGACCATCGGAGAGCGCAATGAGCGAGGAGAAAAATAGCCAATCCCGCCCCTCGGCAAAGGGGCGCCTGAAGGGCGAGAGCGAGGAACACTTCCGCGAGCGCCAGGAGATCGCCCGCCGCCTCGGCGAGATTCGCCACAAGGCCCTCGTCCTCAGCGGCAAGGGGGGGGTGGGCAAGAGCACCGTGGCGGCCAACCTCGCCGCGGCTCTCGCCGCCCGGGGACTGAGGACCGGCCTGCTCGATATTGACCTCCACGGCCCGAGCATCCCCAAACTCCTCGGCCTCGAGGGAGAGGGTCTGACAGCCGACGGCAAACAGATCATCCCGGCCACCTGCGGCAAGAACCTCAAGGTCGTCTCGATAGGGTTCATGCTCCAGAGCCCCGACGACGCGGTAATCTGGCGCGGCCCACTGAAGATGGGCGTCATCAAGCAGTTCCTCCGCGACGTGGCCTGGGACTCGCTCGACTGGCTCGTGGTGGATTCTCCCCCAGGCACCGGCGACGAGCCGCTGAGCATCTGCCAGCTCATCCAGGATGCCGACGGCGCGATCATCGTGACCACCCCCCAACAGGTCGCCGTCAGCGACGTCCGCAAGTGCATCACCTTCTGCCGGAAACTCGACCTCCCGGTCCTGGGAGTGGTGGAGAACATGAGCGGCTTCGTCTGCCCCCACTGCGGCCAGCGCAGCGAGCCGTTCGGTAGTGGTGGCGGGGAGCGGATGGCCGCCGAGATGGGAGTGCCTTTCCTCGGGAGCATCCCCCTGGACCCGGCCGTCATGGCTTCCGGGGAACTTGGCAAGCCCTTCGCCCTCTCCGACGGCGAGACGGCGGCAGCGTTCAACGCCGTGGTCCAGAAACTCATCGCGCAGGAGCAGAGCGGAGAATGAAAATCGCCATCCCCACCGCCGAGGGTCGTCTCTGCCGCCACTTCGGCCATTGCCAGCGTTTTGCAATCATCACGGTCGAGGACGACGGTAGCATGAGTTCCGAGGAACTCGAGCCCCCTCCACACGAACCCGGCGCCCTGCCCAGGTGGCTGAAGAGCCAGGGGGTGGACGCCGTGATCGCCGGTGGCATGGGGCGCAGGGCGCAGATGTTCTTCGAGCAGTTCGGCATCAGGGTGATCGTGGGAGCCGAGCCGGACGACCCCGCCAAGATCGCTCGCGCATTCGTCGACGGAACCCTCGCCGTCGGGCCTAACGTCTGCGACCACTGACCATCTGCCCGGGGGGCCGAGGATTGGCGACGAAGATCACTGTCCTCGTGGACAACCGCGCCGAGCGACCCGGCCTGGCCACCGAACACGGCCTCTCGCTCTGGATCGAACACGGCGATTGCAAGATTCTCTTCGACACCGGGGCCTCGGGCCGGGCGCTCCTGGCCAATGCCGAGGCGCTCGGGATCGAACTGGCGGACGCTGGCGCCATTTGTCTGAGCCACGGCCATCTCGACCACACTGGCGGCCTGGCTGCCGCGCTGCCCAGGCTTGCCGGCGCCGACCTCTACGCCCATCCCCGCGTCTTCGCCGAGCGGTTCAGCCACTCGACCTCGGGCTGGCACTCCATCGGAATGCCCCTGAGCCCCGAAGAGATAGAAAGAGCCGGGGTGTTGACCCACTTGAGCGAGAACCCCACGGAGGTCTGCCCTGGCGCCACGCTCCTGCGGGCCGTCGAGCGGGACGAGAGCCTCGTGCCGCCGACCCCACACCTCTATGCCCGGGGGCCGGCCGGCAGGGTCCCCGACACCTTCCCCGATGACCAGGTCCTGGTGTTGGAGGTTGGCGAGGGGATCGTCGTGGTGAGCGGATGCGCACATGGGGGGATAGCCAACCATTGCCGCGCGGCGCAACGCCACGTGGACCCCGAGGGAAAAACCGCCAGAGGGGAGATCGTGGCGGTCGTCGGGGGCTTCCACCTGGAGGGGACACCCCGGCAGTTCGTCGAGGCGACCATCGAGGGCCTCCGTCGCCTCGGCGTTCGGCGTTTCTTCCCGTGCCACTGCACTGGCCGGCAGGGAGCCGAGGCTTTGCGCAAAGCATTCGGTGTGGCTTGTCAGCCGGTGGCCGCGGGCGCCGCGCTCGAGTTTCCCGATTGAATCGCACCAGCCCCGCGAGGCGTCCCAGGCCTGCTGGTGGCTGAGATTCCCAGGCGGAGCCGCGCGGGAGAAGAAGGGCGCGAGGCTTCCAAATGAGGACGTATGGGCCGCCTGGGGCGCCTTGACCGCCGGCGCGGGGTTGCGCTATTCTTGCCGCATCGAGAGGTTACCATGCTAACAGCCCGGGAGAGGTGAGTTGGCTGTCGGCCCGGTCGCGCTCGCTGCCGCCGTGGCGTTTTTCGTTCCGTTCGGCATTGCGCTGGGGCTTTCGACACTGGCGCGGCGGCTTTCGCCGAAGATTGGTTTCCTCGACCGGCCGGGCGGCCACAAGGCCCACGAGAAGGCGGTGCCGCTGGGGGGAGGGGTGGCGATCTTCATCGGCTTCGCACTTCCCGTGGCGGTTGCGCTCCTCGTCGCTCGCCCGGCGAGCCTGGCTGCACGAAGCGACCCCCTGTGGCTCGTCCTCGCCGCCGGCCTCCTACTGATGGTCCTGGGCCTCCTGGACGACGTGTGGTCGCTGTCGGTGGCGTGTCGGCTGGTGGTCCAGGCCGGGGTGGCCGCTGGGCTCTACCTGGCCTCGCCAGAACTCAGGATCACGCTTTTCACGGGCTGGCGATTCCTCTCGTTCCTCTACACGGTGCTCTGGGTCATGGCGATCACGAACGCCTTGAACTTTCTGGACAACATGGACGGGTTGTGTGCGGGGGTGGCGTTGGTGGCAGGGTTGAACCTGGCGGTGGTGGGCTTCCAGACGGGTCAGGCGGAGATGGCGCTGCTGGCCCTGGCGCTGTCGGGGGCCGCCGGTGGCTTCCTGGTGCTCAACTTCCCGCCGGCGAGGCTCTACATGGGCGACGCCGGCTCGCTCTTCCTGGGGTTTTCTCTCTCGGTGCTGACCGTGCTCTTCACGTTCTACCGTTCCGGCCCCGTTGCATCGGGGCGCCTCTACGGGGTGCTGATGCCGCTTTTCATCCTCGCCCTGCCGGTCTTCGACACGGTGACGGTGGTGGCGATCCGCCTGCGGGAGGGGCGTCCGGTGTGGAAGGGGGACCGGAACCATTTCTCGCATCGGCTGGTCGCGCTGGGGATGAGCAAGCGCGAGGCTGTCCTGTTCATCTACTTGTTGACGTTCTGCCTCGGGCTGGCCTCTACGCTCCTGGTGAGCCTGGAGACTGTGGGCGCGGTGACCATTTTCGCGATTGCGGTCATTATCCTCGTGCTCATCGGGCTGCTGGAGCGCGCCGGCCGTCGCAAGGGCTGAAGGGCCTGGGAAGGAGAGCGTCGTGGGGGCTTCGCACCGCGGGCCGACCTGCGGCGAGATTCCCGCCTCGGTTCGCTTGCTCCTCGATGCCGTCGCGGGGCTTTTCCTGGCGCTGGGGGTCGCGCTCCGCCCCATTCTCCCCGGCCATCGCCCGGAGGCGAACCTGTGGGTGACCCTGTGCTTGGTGATAGCGGCGCTCGCGTGGCTGCTTCGGTCGTTGATGGCCCGGCGGGTGAGGGTGGAGTGGACGCGAGTGGCCCTGCCGATGGGGATGCTGCTCGCTCTCGGGGTGGTTTCGTTGCTGCGTTCGCCCAGGCCGGTCGCCTCGCTGGCCACGCTCCTCGAGTGGGTCACCTACGGGGTGGCATTCCTGGTGATCGTGAACTTCCGGCGCGACGGGCTGGTCGGTTCGGGGGTCGTGCTCTCGCTTCTCTGGGCGTCGGCTTTCGCGGTGGTGCTCTACGGGCTTTTCCAGCAGTTCGTGAACCTTCCGCTGTTGAGGCATCAGATCGAGGCGGACCGCGCCCGGGCGCTCCTGGAACTCCGCATGAGCCCGAGACACCTCGGCGACCTGATGGCGCGGGCCAGCGGCAGGATTTTCTCCACCTTTCTTGTCTCGAACAGTTTCGCTGGGTTCCTGGCGTTGGTCTTTCCGGGTTTCCTCGGTCATCTTCTCGACGTGCTGCGCAGCGGGAAGCGGAGAGCGGGGTTCCTGGTGTTTTCGGGCCTGTGGTTGGCAGGGTCGCTGGCTTGCCTGGTTCTCACCTACTCGAAAGGCGGCTGGGCGGCATTTGCCTTCGGCACGCTGGTCTTCTGTTCGCTCCTGGGGCGGGACCTCCTCGGGCGCTATCGTCGGGTGGTGTGTGGCGCATTTCTGGTCGCCGTGGCGTTGGTCGTGGCGCTCTTCGCCACCGGCGTGATCCCGGCCCGGATCATCCGCGACGCGATCCCCTCGATGGCGGTGCGACTGGGCTACTGGCGCGGCGCGCTGGCGATGGCCCGGGACTACCCGGTGGCGGGCGTCGGGCTCGGCTGCTTCGGCGACCACTTCGCCGCCTATCGCCCGCTTCTGGCGCGGCCCTCGCGAGCGGCACACAACGATTATCTCCAGGTGCTCGCCGAACTCGGCGTGCCCGGGCTGGCGGTGTTTGTCTGGATGTGGGTGGCGTGTGGAGTGGGGGTGGCGAGAGGTCTTCGCCCGGGGACCGAGAACCCGTCGGGAGGAAGCCGCGTCCCCGGCGCTTTGCTCTATCTTGCCGGATTGTTGGCCTTCGCGCTGAGCGCGACGGCGATGGCCACCTTCGCACTGGCCGGCTGGTGGGACACCAGTCCCGAACTCCTCCTGAAAAAACTCTGGCTCGACCGACTGCTCACGGCTGGCTTCGCCGTCGCGTGGGTGGCGTTTTTCGCAGCGGTCAGCCGGACGGCCGCCGGGGGGCCGGGCGAGTTGTGCCGCAAGGGACTGGCGGCCGGGCTGGCCGCCTTCTTGCTCCACTGCGCCGTGGACTTCGATTACCAGGAGCCGGGAGTGGCGTTCAGCGCCTGGGTGGTGATCGCTGTGGCAATTGGTGGGGGCGGGCCGGTGCTCGAGCGCCGGCTGAGCCGCTTCGGGGCGTTTGCCATCGGGGCGGTCGCGGTGGTCGCGACGGGGGCTTTGCAATGGACTCTGGTCCGCGCGAACCACGCGGCGACCCAGCGCGAGGCGGCCGCCGGCCA
>CAYYCI010000340.1:0-5371 GCA_964470215.1 uncultured Planctomycetota bacterium | reverse complement strand
CCAGCGGCGCTCGGCAGAGGTGCGCACCGTCAGCCGCCGCTCCATCGTCTCCTCCATTGCCTGGCGGGCGTTGGTCAGCAAATTCAAGAACACCTGCTCAAGCCGGGTTGGGTCGCCCACGACTTTCGGCAAGTCACTCGCCAACTCGAGGTCCACCTTCACACCGGTCAGCCTGAGTTGGGGTGTCAAGAACTCGACGCTCTCGCGGATGATTCGGTTCACATCCAGAGGGGCGAACTCGCGTTCCGACTTCCGCGTCATGTCGCGCATCTGCCTGATGATTCTCGACGCGCGCCCGACCTGTTCCGTGATCCAGCGCAGGTTCTCCTTCACCTCCTCCGCCGTGCCGGCGCCCTCTTCCAGCATGTAGAGCGCGTTACTGGCGAAGTTTCTGATCCCGGTCAACGGCTGGTTCAGGTCGTGAGCCACAGCGGCGGACATCTCTCCCAGTTCGGCGAGCCGCGTCGAATGAACCAGTTGTTCCTCCTGTCTCCTTGCAAGTTGCGCCAGCTCGCGCCGCTTCGCTTCGGCCTGCTTCCTGTCCGTGATGTCGTATGCATTCACCAAAACGGCGGGCTCGCCCTCGAAATCCCCCACTGAGCTTGCCATATCCACCCAGATCCGCATCCCGTCGGCCCGCACAAGACGGCACTCATAGTGAAGGTCCGAGAAGCCTTCCTTTTTGCGCCGCCTCACCAGTTGCCGCACCCTCGCCAGGTCCTCCTCGGCGATCAAGTCCCACACCGGAGTTCCAACCATCTCCTGCGGCGGATGGCCGAGCATCTCACCAATGCGCGAATTCGCGAACAGGATATTATCACCCCTGTACACGAGAATCCCCGCCAGCGATTTCTCCACGAGCAGCCTGTACCTCTGCTCCGAGGCCCGCAGCGCTTCTTGCGCACCCTTCACCTTCTCGCTGAGTTCACCGACAGCGACCGCGACCGCCAGCAAGAAGAATAACCTAACGCCGTCACTCCACAATGGAGCGGTCGCGACGCCGACCAGATGGAAGCAGACGGGCAAACACGCTACCAGCCCGGCGACGAAAAGTCCTCGCCGTCCCCACCACATGCTGGCCAGGACCACTGGGATGTACCCCGCGTGCGTATAGGCGATGTGAGAGTTAAGGGCCAGATGGAAGTAGGCGCCGAGGGCGGCATAGCCCGTAACCAACAGGGCGATAGCGACCACTCGGAGCGATGTGCGGGGACTTTCCTCTGCGCGATCAACCATTCCTCTCGCCCCGCCAACTTCCACGCACGACCGGCTCAACTGAACACTCCTCCCCCAAAAACCTCAATATACGTCGCAGGACAGGCCACTTCAAGTAAAGCCATTTGCGTTGTGCGTGATCTTGGAGCAGGGACGGAGGTCGGAGAGGCGTGGCAAGCAGGCTCCACAGGGTGAGCCGGGGACGAGACAGGCCGAGGGAGGCCGCCGACCCGTCCCCCCAAGGGGGGCGGGCAAAAGTCCTGAGGACGCCCGGCAGGCGCACCCGACTCTGGCCTCCCCCCATTGCGGCTGCACCTTCGGCGACGTGCCAACATCCTCAAGCGCCTGCTGATGCACGTCGGCGGGTTCGACCTCAGTGTGGCACTGCGCAAGCTCATCGGCTGTGGGACGCCGAAGGGGCTCGGAGGGCGTCCATTTGGCGTTTTCGGCGCCGTCTTGGAGCTGGTTTGGGCCTGCCGGAGAGCCGCGACGGCCCTGCTGAGAGGACCCTCGAGGCGAACTGTAGTTAGCGCCGCGGCTCGCCCCACGGCCGTGGCAGCGTAGGTCGCCAAGCGAACTCCCGCTTCCAGCCACTTTCACCACGGGCTGCCAGATGCTGGCACCACCCGCGTCCTGCGGACCGGGTCGTGGAACGTCGGCTATCCGGGCCGCTTCCGGTGTGCGTCCCGCGCGGCTTCGCCCACTCGGCCCGCTACGCCAACAGCGGGTTTCGCTCGTCCAGGACGATTGACCTAACCCCTTGAGCCTTCACCTCTTGCCCCCTCCTCGTCCCCACGCTTGCCCCCGCAGTGGCCGAAAACTCGTCCCACCTCTGGAACTTGCCCCGGATAGCGGCTCTGGCGTATGCCTGGGCGCAGGGTTCGGAAACTGATCCGGCGGAATCGAGACGTCGCTTCTCGCTGCCTGCCTTGCCGACGGGCCCGCGGGTTGGCTCGGGCGCCCGCGCGCCCGTGCGAACGGCCCGTGGTGCACGATTCGCCGGGCCCTGGTGGGACCGGCATGGCGATTGCTAGTGAAAATCCGCCGGAGATGGGGACAGGGGGGAGTCGGTGCCTGTAATTCGGCTTCTGTGATGCGCATGGGAATCGCTCTGGCTTTCTCGAGGCCGATTCCTCGCACGTGGGTGATGGCGCGATACGCGCCGGGACGACGCGGATTGCGCCACGGGGCAGTGCCACGTTGCGGTGGGCGAGGAAGAGAGCGGTGTCGGGCACCACACACCGCGACCCTCACCACAACTGGGGAGAAAGCAAATGGAGCCGCGGGCGCGCGTCCTTATCGCCGACGACGAAGCACCGTGTCGCCTGATCGTCGCAAGGATACTGAAGCAAGCAGGCTATAACTGCGCCTGCGCAGAGAATGCGCCAGGCACCCTGGCCTTGCTCGAGCGGGACGCCTTCGACCTCCTCATCACCGACCTCCGCATGCCAGGCAACTCGGGACTCGAGCTAGTCGGGCAGGTCGAGGAACTCGCCGACGGCGTCCCCGTGATCGTGATGACCGGCTTTCCATCGGTAGAGACCGCCAGCGAGGCGGTGCATCTGCCGGTGGTCGCCTACCTCGTCAAGCCCGTCGCCCGCGGAGACCTGCTCCAGAACGTCGAGAAGGCCATGGCGTGGGGGCGCCTGCGGCGCGCGGCCGCTGAAGCGGCCAGGCGAACCGAACGCTGCCGCAGCCAACTGGCAGAACTCACCAGGGTGCTCAAGAGCGCCCACAACGCCCACGCGCTCGCCCTCGACGCATTCGCAACCCTCACGGTCCAGAACGCGCTCGACAGCCTCATGGACCTCAGACATCTGCTCAAAGCCTGCTATAGCGACAATCTTCAACCCCAGCCGTGCCACCTCTTCGAGTGTCCCGGCCTGACCACCCTGGCCGGCGCAGTGGCCAAGGCGGTCAAGGTCCTCGACAAGACCAGACACGCCTTCAAGTCGAAGGACCTCGGAGTGTTGCGCAGGGAACTCGACGAACTTCTCCTGAACTTCCGGGCAGGCCCGTCGGCGATCCGATGGGCCAGGGATGGCGCAGCACAAGGGAATCGGAGGGCTAAACTCCGCGCGAGAATTGACGACAACTATTAGTGGTAGCATAGGAACACCCGCGGCCTCGGACGCGGGTCGCCTTGGCGGACAGGACACCGCGGGCCTGTAAGCCGAAGGCACAGTCGCTTCGCCACTCCCAAAGTGGCGGCGCCGGCTGTGCCTTTTTCTTTTGCCTGGCCCGCCATCCGCCTGCCACCAACATCGCAAACACAAGGGGAGCAGACTCAATGACGGCCACCCCTCGGGTCCTGGTGATGGATGACGACCCCGGGTGCCTCGGTGTCGTCTGCCACCTGCTTCGGCGGGCCGGGTATGAATGTCGCCCAGCATCCAACGCCGACGCCGCCACCCAGACCATCCAAACCGAGACCTTCGACCTGCTGATCCTCGACACGGGCGAACCCGCCACCGGCAGGCTCCAAACCATCCACCAACTCGCACAACTCGCCGAGGGCAGCGCCATGATCCTGACCACCGGATACCCCACCCTCGAGGTGGCCCTCGAAGCATTCAGGTTGCCGGTGATCGCCTACCTGATCAAACCCGTGCCCAAGGAAGAACTCCTCGAGAATGTTCAGTGCGCGATGCTCTGGACCCGAACCAAGCGCCTGGCGTCCGAAGCGGCAGAGCGGCTCGAACGCTCGCGTCGCTCATTGACCGCCCTGGCCAGGCAGCTCCCGGTGCGGTTCAACGCCCCCTCGTGCAACCCGCTCAATGCTTTCGCAGCACTGACCATCGAACATGTGCTCGATAGCATCCTCGATCTCAAGGCGCTCATCCTGGCGCTCAGCGGGGTGCGCGAGGTGCGCCAGCCATGCCACTTGCTCGAATGCCCCAGGCTCCACCACCTCGCTTCCGCCGTGGCGAAGGCCGCGACAGTCCTCGAACGAACCAAGAGGGCATTCAAGTCCAAGGAACTCGGCAATCTCCGCGCCGAACTCGAAGAAGTCCTTCGCTGCGACTGGCTGGCGAGGCAACCGGACGCGGAGACGAAAGCATAGGGCGCGGACCCGGCCGCGCCGGGACCCGCGCGCCAGAACCTGAGGCTAAACTTCGGACGGCTTCGTTCGAAGATACCTAATGGGAAACGAGGCCCGCGATTCGCAGACGCGGGTCGCCTTGGCGGACAGGACACCACGGGCCTGTAAGCCGAAGGCACAGTCGCTTCGCCACTCCCAAAGTGGCGGCGCCGGCTGTGCCTTTTTCTTTTGCGTCGCGTTCGTTTCTGCGACAGCGGACGTGAAGGGATTCTCGAAGACAGACCGAAAAGATCGCTTTGACGCCACAACCACAGCGGATCGGGAGGAATCGCATCATGGACGATGCCACGCGACTGCTAAGCGTCGAAGAGGTAGCACGGGTCTGTAACGTGGACGAGGCAGCGGTCCTCGAGTGGGTCCAGAGACATTCAATCTACGCCTTCGCCCGCGCCGACGGGACCTACGAGATCGACCCGCTCCACCTCATTGAATTCCTCCTCTGGCAGGGCCGGCCCATCCCCTCGGAACTCCGCCGCCCCTGGCCACAGCGCATTCTCGTCGTGGACGACGATGACCTCGCACGAGGCCTCATCAAGAGAATGCTCGCCAGCAAGCGAGCTCCGCTGTGCCGTCTCGAAGAGGCGCACAACGGACTCGAAGCCTGCGTCCTCCTCCCCATCTTCAAACCGCATCTCGTCCTTCTGGACGTCTTCATGCCAGACCTGGGCGGCGAGGACGTCTGCCATCTGGTGAAAATCAACGGACAGTATCGAGCGACGAAGATACTCATCATCACCGGCTTCCCCGACGACCCGCGGGCCCGTCGCGCGCTGCGCGACGGCGCCGACGGGCTCCTGGCAAAGCCTTTCACCCACGACGAACTCTTCGGTAAGCTCCAGACCATCCTCAAAGCAGAGACCGCGGCGCAAAGGGCGGCCGCACCCGAACACCCCGTTCCAACTCAGGAGGCAAGCCAACAATGAAGCTCAAAGCCTTGGTGGTGGATGATTCGGGGATCATGCGAAAGATGGTCATGCGCGGCTTGCGGCAGAGCAAGCTGGCGGAGTTCGACTTCGTGGAGGCTGGGGACGGGGCGGACGCTCTGGCGAAGTT
>CAYYCI010000339.1:0-5374 GCA_964470215.1 uncultured Planctomycetota bacterium | reverse complement strand
TCATCAAGGACGAAATCTACCAGTTCCGCAACTACAAGCGCTCGCGCGTGCGGGTCCTGATGAGCATCGACCCCCGCAGCGTGGACATCTCGCGCGGGGGGCGCCCCGACCGCGACTACGCCATGTGCTGGATTCGCACCTGGGGGAAAGGCCGCGTTTACTACAACGCCCACGGCCACTACGGCCACGTCTTCGAGAACAAGACCTTCCAGGAACACGTCAAGTTGGCCATGCGCTGGGCGATTGGCGACATGGAAGTGGACACCACCCCCAGCAAGGAGATAGACCGCGCGGCTCTGGCCAGCAAGGCAATCGAAACGCTCAAGACCGCCACCACCGACGAGCAGCGCCTCGAGGCCCTCGACATCCTGGCCTGGTGCCCCAGCCCGAAGGCCCTCGACCTCGTCGTCCCGCTCTTCGACCGCAACCGGAAAGTCGCGGCGGCCGCGGCCGACGCAGCCGCGGCCATCCTCGCCGAGGCCAAGGACGTGGCTAAAGAACGCAGGGTCGCAATCCTCAAGAGAGCCTTCCAACTCACCGCCAATCGCAACCTCAAGAAAACGCTGCGGTCCGAACTCGCCACGCTCGGCGTCACCGACCTGCCCGTCAGCGCTCCGCCCGGGTTCATCACCCACTGGTGGGTCGCCGGCCCGCTCGGTGGCGAGAACCTCTTCGAGGCCGCCTTCCCGCCCGAAGCCGAAGGCGTGGACCTCGAGAAAGGCTTCACGGTCGCCGGCCGCAAGCACGAGTGGAAGAGAGCGGTGGTGGACGACACCGGCGTCCTCGACCTCAACGCCGCGTTGGGCCGTCGGAGCAATGTCGCCGCCTACATGTTCGCCGAGGTCAGGGTCGAGAAGCCCACCGAGGTCGAACTCCAGGTCGGCAGCGACGACGGCTTCGTCCTGTGGCTCAACGGCAAGCGCCTCGGCGGCAAGAACGTCAACCGTGCCATCCGCCCTGGCTCCGACCGCTTCAAGGCCACCCTCCGGGCCGGCGCGAACCGGATTCTCCTCAAGGTCATCCAGGGCGGCGGTGACTGGGCCGGCTGCCTCTGCATCGTCGGCCCAGGCGGCCAGAAAGTGCCATTCACCCTCGCGAAGCACTGACGCCCCGACCTTGCCCGCAAGATCGTGGATTGGCAGCGAGGACGACCCTGTGAGCAGAGCGTCCCTGCCCCGCGAAAACCGACGGCCCACACCGCGATTTCAAATCGAATCGCGTCGGTTAGTCAACGGCGTTGTGAGAGATAGGCAGCCAGGACGTCGCTCGAGCGTCCGGAATAGAGCAATATGTCGTCGGCGCCGTCGCCATTCAGGTCGCTGAGCGCCAGGCCGTAGAAGGGAGGGGTGTTCTCGAGGAGCACGGCCGGCTCCGAGCGGTAGATTCGCTCCCTGTCGCCCGTGTTGAAGTAGAGGGCGATGGCGTTGGTCTCCTGGCGGACGAGCAGGTCGAGTCGGCGGTCGGCGTTGAAGTCGCCCTCGAAGCGCATCATGGTGCTCAGGTAGCGCTCCCACACCAGCCCCATCATCGCCTCCATCAGGTCAATCTTGAATCGCATGCGGATGGGCTTGACGAAGGCCGCCCGCCGAGGGTAGGCCCGCCGCCGACGGTCGAAGAGGTAGAAGTTCAGGTTCCCCTCGATCTTCCCCAGGCTCATTCTCACCCACTTGGCGATCATCGTCGGGGTGATGTCGGTCTTGAACATCGCGAAGTCCAGCGCGCCGTCCCCGTTGAAGTCGTGAACCGGCAGGTGGGTGTGGATCAAGGTGTTCTGGCCGACGATGACCTGGGTCGGCGAGGCCGGGACGCGCCCCTGAGCGTCCGCCAGAAAGACCCGCACGCGCGTGACGATGTTCAGCGGGTCGTCCATCGCGTTTTCTTCGCTCAACTGGTCCTTCTTGCCGTCGCCATCAATGTCGAAGACCCGCGTCGGCCCCTCGCGGGCGGCCACCTGCTCGGGGGGAAGTGCGGCTGGAACGGGGTCGAAACTCCCGTCGGTCCTCTGCACGTGCCAGAACGGGCCACAGACGATGTCGCGCCGCCCATCCCCGTTGACGTCCCGACACTCGATCTTCTGGATGACCACTCTGAGGTTCACTGGGCTCATGGCCGCGGCGCGGAACTCGTCGGGGCGGTGTTGGGTCGGGGCGAAGTGTTGGACGATGGGGAAAATCCCCACCCGCGAGACCTTCTCGAACTTCCCGCCCTCGCGCTGGAGGTACACGTCGGTGCCCTTGTCCTGTGGGACGAGGAGGTCGTCGCGGCCGTCGCCGTTGACGTCGAGGGCGAAGTTCCACGGCAACACCGGCGTGGCCGTCGAGGCCGCAGCCGAAATGCCCCCTCGCAGCGTGGTCATCGAGAGAATGGTCTCGCAGCGCACCAGCGGCCTCGCGGTCGGGACGAAGCGCCCATCCTTCTGTTCGAAACACACCACCCCCGCAGGGGTCAACACCACGATCTCTCGGCCGGGAGCCGGCGTCGCGTCGGCGGTGTCGGCGAAATAGCCCAGTGGCCCCGTCGAGAGCCGCTCGGCCGGCACAAGGTGGGCGACGCCGTCGCCACAGACCGTCTCGATAACCCGGCGGTTGCTCGCCGTCAGTTGGTCGAGGCGCAGCGGGCCTGCGCCACCGGGCGCCTCCCCACCGAGGGGCTTGCCGCTTATCGCCTCGTTGAGGCCATCGAGAATCTTCCCCCTGGCCGCGGCGTCGAGCGGCTCCTTCGCCCCTCGCGCCAAGAGGTTCCTGACCGCCGGGGAGAGATTACCTCGGAGCCTCGCGGCCAGCGGGCTGTCGGCCATGAGGCCGCGACACAACTTCCCCCAGTCGCGGACTTCGCCCGGTGCCATGGCGAAATAGCCGGGCATCCCGGGATAGATCGGGCTCGGCGCGCCCTTCGCGCGCAAGACCGTTATCTCCCCCGGGCCGAGGGCGACGAGGTCAGGGCGGCCGTCGCCGTCGAGGTCGTCGGCGAAGATGCCGTTGGTGGCCACTCCCCGCAGGTCGAGCCGCGCGAAGCCCACCGACCCCGCCTCCGCCACGAGTCCCAGAACCAGTGCCAGCGCTATCGCTCTCACAGCGTGATGTCCCTGCGGCAGAAGACGACCAGAGCGACCACGATGCTCGCCACCACGTAGGCCCCCGCGACCGCCACTCCCCGCAGCGCCTCGTCCCACACAGGCACCGCGCCCTGGCCAGCCTCCATCATGTTCGTGAAAATCCGGTTCAGCGGGTAGTTGAAACTATAGCGGCCGATATTCTCCTCGATGGCCGCGAAGAACTTCGAGCCCTCGAGCGCCACGAACAGCCCGACCGAGAGCCCGATCGCCAGACCCGAAGAACTCAGCAAGGTGCCCAGGACCAGCCCGACGCTCGCTGCGGCAAACACCGGCGCGAGAGCGAGGAGGAACCCGTAGAGGATGCTTCCCATCACCTCGCCGCGGGTGGCGATCACCGTGTCGGGGAAATGGGGGTCAACGACATCGCCATAGGACGGGAAGCCAACTGGCGGCGGCTTCACCTTGCCGGCGTCGTCCACGCGAACGACCCCGAAGGCCTCCCTCGGCGGCACGGTCCCGCCGACCAGGTAGCCGGCCAGGCCCGACGCCCCCACCACCGCCACCGTCGCAACCAGCAAGGTCAGGACCTTCGCGGCCAGGAACTCGAACCGCCGCACCGGCCGCGCGAGGACCGTGTTGAGGGTCCGCCACGTGGCCTCGGACGAGAGGGCCGTGGCCCCCAGCGCCACCAGCAACACCACCCCCACCCTCAGCCCCACGCTCACGCTCGCTATCCAGAGGCTGTAGTTGGAGAATCGGACGCTGGAGTCGCTCGTCTCGGTCAGGATTTTGGCCACGAGGGCCAGCCCGGCGGTCGAGAGGGCCGCCGCCACCACCGCCACGGGGAAGAGCCAGCCGAGGAGGAGTTTGACCAGTTCGATGCGCGTGAGGCGCGCAATCCGCCGAATCGAGCCGAGGACTGGCAGGGGGCGCTCAGCCATTCGCCCCCTCCGCCTGCACGAGTTCCATGAAGACCTCGCGCAGGGTTTTCGTCCGCGGCGAGAGTTCCTCGAGGGCCAGCCCCGCTCCCACCAACAACTCGGCTATCTTCGCCGAGTCTTCCTGGCGCGTCGTGACCAGAAGCCGCCCGTCCTGGTCGTTCACCGCCTCGACCCATCCCTGCCCCTCGAGCAAACGGCGGGCCCTCGCAGCGTCGGAGACCACCACCTTGAAGGTCCTGCGCTCCTCGGCCAGAAGCGAACGCACCTCACCACAGACCAGAAGCCGTCCCTCCTTGATTATCGCCGCGCGGTTGCATATCTCCTCGACTTCCTCGAGGAGATGGCTGGAGATGAAGACCGTGATGCCCTCGCTGCGGGCGAGAATGCGAAGGAGGTTCAGGAACTCCAACTTTCCTTCCGGGTCCAGGCCGGTTGTCGGTTCGTCGAGGATCAACAACGGGGGCCGCGTCAGGAGCGCCTGGGCAATCGCCAGCCTCTGGAGCATACCGTGGGAGTATGTCCTGACCTTCTTGCGGGCGGCGGCTGCCAGGCCGACGGCCTCGATTAGTTCCTGGATGCGTCCGCGCGGCACCCCGCCAGCAAGCGCGCCCAGCAGCTTCAGGTTCCTCCGCCCGCTCAGGTGGGGGTAGAAGGCTGGAATGTCCACCAGCGAGCCGACCTGGGCAATCGCCTCGAGGAAATGGCGGCGGGTGTCCAGCCCGTTTATCTCCACGTGGCCCGCTGTCGGCCTCACCAGCCCCACGACCATCCGCATGGTCGTCGTCTTCCCGGCGCCGTTCGGGCCCAGGAAGCCGAAGATGTCGCCCTCACGGACCTCGAGGCTCAGGTCGCGGACCGCGTAGTGTCTTCCGAATCGCTTGGTGAGGCCAACGGTCCTGAGCACGGGCCTGGGCAAGGTGGATTTCCCCCGAAGCCTGCCTCAATATGCTTTGGCGAAAATGGCCCGGAACTTCGCCTCACGACCGGTCTTGAAACACGGCCCCCGAGGCTCCGAGCCTTCCAGCGGAATGCAGCGGATCGTCGCCTTCGTTTCCTCCTGGACCGCCACTTCCTCTTCGCTGTCGCCGCACCAGTCGGCCACGAAGAACCCGCCCTCGGCCTCGAGGCGCTCGGTGAACTCCGCGTAGGTCTTCACCTCGCGGGTGTTCGCCTGGCGGAACGCCAGCGCGCGCTCGAACAGGCTCTTCTGGATGGCGTCCAGGGTGGCCGAGACCTCTTCGGTGACCCTTTCCTGGGCAACCTGGCGCTTCTCGCCCGTGTCGCGGCGGGCGAAGGTCACCTGGTCCGCCGCCAGGTCCCGTGGGCCGACCTCGATCCGCAGAGGGACCCCCTTGAGTTCCCACTCGTTGAACTTCCA
>CAYYCI010000338.1:0-5377 GCA_964470215.1 uncultured Planctomycetota bacterium | reverse complement strand
AGGAAGGACTGAAGAACGTGGCCGCGGGGGCCAACGCCATGGCCCTCAAGCGCGGCATCGAGAAGGCTGTGGACGCCGTGGTCAAGGAACTGCGCAAGATGTCCACCAAGGTCAAGGACCAGACGGAGATTGCGCAGGTCGGCGCCGTCGCGGCCAACAACGACGAAGCCATCGGCCGGATGATCGCCGAGGCCATGGCGCGGGTGGGCAAGGATGGCGTCATCACTGTCGAGGAAGGCAAGACCATCGAAACCCACGTCGAGTGGGTCGAGGGGATGGAGTTCGACCGCGGCTACATCTCGGCCCATTTCGTCACCAACCCCGAGGAAATGACCTGCGTCCTCGAGAACCCATACATCCTCATCCACGAGAAGAAAATATCCGCGGTCCGCGACCTGCTACCCATCCTCGAGAAGGTTGCCCAGACAGGGCGTCCGCTCCTCGTGATCGCCGAGGATGTCGAGGGCGAGGCGTTGGCCACCCTCGTGGTCAATAGACTCCGCGGGGTGCTGCCTTGCTGCGCCGTCAAGGCGCCTGGCTTCGGCGACAGGCGGAAAGCCATGCTCGAGGACATCGCGATCCTGACCGGCGGCAAGGCCCTCCTGGAAGACCTCGGATTCAAACTCGAGAGCATCACCCTCGAGGAACTAGGCACCGCCAAGAAGGTGGTCGTCGAGAAGGAGAACACGACGATCATCGAGGGCGGGGGAGCCAGGGAAGCCATCCGAGGGCGCATCGCCCAACTCCGCAAGGAGATCGAGACCACCACCAGCGACTACGACCGCGAGAAACTCGAGGAGCGGCTTGCCAAACTGGCTGGCGGGGTGGCCCAGATAAACGTCGGCGCGGCCACCGAGGCCGAGATGAAGGAGAAGAAGGCCAGGGTCGAGGACGCCCTCCACGCCACCAGGGCGGCTGTCGAGGAGGGCATCTTGCCCGGCGGCGGGGTCGCCCTCCTGCGGGCGAGCAAGGCCCTCGGGAAGGTCAAAGCCACCGGCGACGAGGCCACAGGAGTGGAGATCGTCCGCCGTGCCCTCGAGGCGCCGGTGCGCCAGATCGCCGAGAACGCCGGCCAGAACGGCGCCGTGGTGGTCGGGCGCATCCTGGCCAAGAAAGACCCGGGCCACGGCTACGATGCACTGCGCGACGAATTCTGCGACCTCGTGAAGGCCGGGGTGATCGATCCCACGAAGGTGGTTCGCTCGGCTCTCCAGAACGCCGCGAGCGTGGCGGCTCTGCTCCTGACGACCGACGCCCTCATCGCCGAGGTCGAAGAGGAGAAAGAGGAGTCGCCCGAGGACATGGAGGGCATGGGCGACATGGAATACTAGGCCGCCGCCCGGCGGAGCGCTAGGAGGAACGATGGCAGAGGAAAAAGCGCGCCCCGAGGGGAATTCCGTCCCGATGGCCCCGTGTGTGGTGGGCCACGTCCTTCTGTGGTGCTCCTATCTGGGTCTTCAGTCGGCTCTTGCGATGTTGGCCGCGGTGGCCGCGCCTGCCGGCGGCCTCTGGGGAGGGATTGGGTTGCTGCTCGGCCTGGGCGCAGCGGCCCTCGGTGGGTGGGTGGCCTACCAGGTTTACAAGTTGCCTGACTGGAACGCCAACGCGGTGCCCACTGCGGGGCTGGGCCGGATCGGACTGGTGGCGCGACTGGTGCTGGTCGCTCTCCCAGTCGTGGCCATTGCGGTCCTCGGCCTGATCGGCACTTTCCGCGGTCTCGCAGGGAAAGACGCGCCCGGGTGGCTGACCGGCGGCGAGGTCATCCTACTCACCCAGGCACTAGCGGGTTGGCTCGGGGCGTGGCTGTGGCGCGATTTCATCAAGTTGCCCGACTGGAGCCTTGCCCCGGAGGTGCCCCTCGGGATGAAACTCACCGGCCATCTGGCGCGGGTGTGTGGGTCAATCGGTGTGGTGGTGTATGCAGGGCTATGCGTCCAGGCGGTGGCTGGCTCGACGACCCCGCGCCCCGGGGATGCGGCCTTCCGCGTGCTGATGGTCTTCGCGATGTTGCTATTGAGGTTTGTCGGGTCGGCGATTGCGGAAGCAAGGCGTTGGGCGCGCGCGGGCGGGCCGTTGGTCAGCGGGCTGTTTCTGGTGGTCTTTCTGCTGACGCTGATATCGAGCATCGTGGGAGGGGATGGGGGCGGGGCGATAGCCCGCGCGGTCGGCGCGGTGGTCGTGTGGGCCGCGGTGTTCGTGTTCCTGCTCGGATATTTCTCCCTGCCCAGGGTCGCCGAGGCATTCAAGTCCCACGGCCTGTGAACCGCACAGGAGAGCGGCGGTGATCGAAGTCGAACACCTGACCAAGCGCTACGGGAACATCGTGGCGGTGGACGACGTTTCGTTCCGGGTGGAGCAGGGCGAGGTGGTGGGCTTCCTGGGCCCGAACGGCGCGGGGAAGACCACGGTCATGCGCATCCTCACCGCCTTCATGCCCCCGACATCCGGGAAGGTCCGCGTTGCAGGCCACGACCCGTTCTGGGAGTCGCTGGAGGTCCGGCGCAACGTCGGCTACCTGCCGGAGAACGTGCCGCTTTACCGCGAGATGCGGGTGAGCGAGTATCTGTTCCATCGCGCCAGGCTCAAGGCGGTGGCGGCCTGCGAGCGGAAGCGGCGGGTGGCCGAGGCGCTCGAGCGCTGCGGGATCACCGAGGTCGCCCACCGGGTCATAGGCCAACTCTCGAAAGGTTACCGCCAGCGCGTGGGGCTGGCCGACGCGCTGGTCAACGACCCGCCGATTCTGATCCTCGACGAGCCGACCGTGGGGCTCGACCCCAACCAGGTGCGGCTGGTGCGAGACATGATCAAGGAACTCGGC
Organism: uncultured Planctomycetota bacterium; assembly: GCA_964470215.1. Taxonomy (GTDB): domain Bacteria; phylum Planctomycetota; class PUPC01; order DSUN01; family DSUN01; genus CAYYCI01. The sequence goes on along the minus strand of CAYYCI010000338.1, from coordinate 2,559 downwards.
GAGCGTCGCACGGTCTTGCTTTCCACTCACATCCTCTCCGAGGTCGAGATGATCTGTCCGCGGGTGTTGATCATCAGCCAAGGGCGGATCGTGGCGGAGGACCGCACCGAGGATCTGACCCGTAAACTCGACGAGCGCGAACGCTACTTCGTCCAGACCCGCGGCCCGGGCGAGGACATCCGGGCCATGCTCGAGGGGCTCCCGGGGGTTGAGAAGGTCGAGTGGGAGGAGCGCGACGGCGAACTCAATGGCTTCTTGGTCATTGGCCAGAAAGGCTCGGGCCTCGGCGAGAGGATAGCCAGCGGCCTGAGCGAGCGAAACTGGCCGCTGGTGCAGTTGGCCGAGCGAGCGCCTCGCCTCGAGGACGTCTTCGTCGCGCTCACTCGCACCGAGGATGTCATCGGCCACGAGAGCCAGGCGGGAGGAGGTGAGGAATGAGAAACGTAGCAGCACTGACAAAGCGGGAACTGGTGGCCTACTTCCTCTCGCCGATGGCCTACATCGTCCTGACGGTCTTCATCCTCATCAGCGGTTACGTCTTCTTCGAGATACTGAGCATATCGGCGCGAGCGGACATGCAAGGGATCATCAGTTTCATGGCGTGGCTGCTGCTGTTCGTCTCGCCGATGCTGACCATGCGCCTTTTCGCCGACGAGTTCCAGAGCGGCACGATCGAGACCCTGATGACCGCGCCCGTGACCACCCTGGAGGTGGTGCTCTCGAAGTACCTTTCGTCGGTTGTCTTCCTGCTTGTGTTGATCGTGCCGACGATGGTCTATGCGGCGATTTTGTTCGCGTTCGGCGAGCCCGACCCCGGGCCGATCGTGGCCGGCTACTTTGGCCTGTTCCTCGTCGGGTGCTTTTTCCTGGCGGTGGGGATGGTGGCGAGCGCGTGTGTGCGCACGCAGATCTCGGCCGCCATCATCACCTTCATCGTCCTGCTGACGATGGACATCCTGCGGTTCTTGATTCGCTCGGACGCGGTTGACCCTCTCTCGAAGGCGCTGCGCTACATCTGTTTCTCTAACCACTTCTTCGGGGTGTTCACCAAGGGGATCATTGACACCCGCGACGTTGTGTATTTCCTCTCGACTAGCATCTTCTGCATCTTCCTGACGACGGTGATCGTCACCGTGCGCAGGTGGAGGTGAGGCAGTGGCACAGACTAGCGCACCTCGACCCGGGATTCCTGGGCTATTGGTGACGGCCGGCGGGCTGGCGGCCACGATTCTTGGTTTCGGCCTCTTCGGGGCGAAAGCCACCGACCCCGCCGCCAGCGCCTGGTGGGATTTCGCCCTCGTGGTCGCGATCCTGGTGGGCGTGGGGCTTGTGGAACTCGGCTCGTGGCTCAACGCCTCGTTCTACCGTGCCCTCGAGAAATCCCCGCTGCGCCCGGCCGTCGAGGGCCTGGGCGCGGTGGCGCTCGTCGCCGGAGTGATTGTCCTCGGCAACTGCCTGGCCCTCTACTGGATGGGCAGCAGCGGCCTGCCACTGGTCGGAGTGGCCATCGGGGTGCTGCTGATGGAGAGCGGCCTGGCGGCCGAACACCGAGCGGTCATCCGCGCATGCACCAGCCCTTCGTTCCCCCTGACGATGATCGTGGTCGGAGCGGGGGTCCTGGGGCTGGCCGCGCTGGCGTTCATCAGCATGATCAACGTCCGCCACTACGCCCGCCTCGACCTGACCGAGCGCGGCTTCTACCGCCTGGACGACCAGACGGTGAAGATCCTCGAGAGCATCAGGAAGCCGCTGCGGATAATCAGCACGATGGTCCAGCGCCCTGGGGGCTTCGGGCCGGAGGAATTCCGCAACTTCGTCCGCGAGCGGACAGCCGAGATGCTCGACGAGTATGCCAGCCGCTCGCCGAGCGTCGAACACATCCGCCTGAACCCCTACGCGAACCCCGAACGCGCCGATCAGATCGAACAAGAACTCAAGATCGAACTGCGGGTCGACTCGGTGGTCTTCGCCTACGAGGGGAAGACCAAGGTCGTCGAGTTCAGCGAAATCCTCACTGAGCCGGGCTTCGGCCAGGAGGCCCCGCAGTTCAAGGGCGAGGAGGTCTTCACCAGCGCCCTCCAGGAACTCGTCGAGGGCAAGACCACCAAGGTCTATTTTGTCGTTGGCCACGGCGAGCGCGACATCAACGACTACGACCGCGACGGGGCCTCGGCTCTCGCCGATCTCCTGCGCAAGGACAACTGCGAGGTCAAGACCTGCGAACTCCGCGACCTGCCCGACGACTGCGACGTCCTCGTCCTCGCCGGGCCGAAGACCCCGCTATCGGCGGCCGACGCGGACGCCGTCCGCGAGTTCCTCGACAAGGAAGGCTCGGCCGCCATCTTCCTCCTCGACCCCGTCTCGGGCGAGGTCGGCCCCAGCGGCCTCGAAGACCTCCTCCAGGAACGCGGAGTGAAGGTCGAGAACGATCAGACACTCGTCGAGGTCGCACGCCACGAGGTGCTCCCGGGCATCATCTCGACCGGCCCGACCGTCCGCATCGAGACCACCGATTACGGCGGCGGGCCGGCCATGATGATGGGGCCGCCCCATCCGGTC
>CAYYCI010000337.1:0-5391 GCA_964470215.1 uncultured Planctomycetota bacterium | reverse complement strand
CGGGCAGGCCGTAGGAATGGAAGAACTCGACGACCTCGCGGTAGTAGGGGAAGATCAGTTCGGCGAGGACCCTCGGCGAGGCGAACAAGCCCTTGTTGTAGCCCAGGTCCTCGTACATCCACACCCCGTCGGGAACTCCGGCCTCCTCGAAGAGCATGCGGTAGTGGGCCTTGTAGAAGTCGGTGTGGACCCGGTTGTAGTCGTGAATCCACGCCGGGTCGAGCAGGAGGCTCTGGTAGAGGGTGATGTCGCCCACTGACCGGCGCATGTTCTCCCAAATGAACAGGTGGCCGTAGAATGTCCAGCGCCCCTCGGCCCGCCACCGCTCGAGCGCCTTTTTCGCCCCCTCGATGTTCACGCGGGAGCGGTCGGGCTCGAGGAGATGGGGGCGGTAGTCGCGCTCCCAGACCTCGCGGCTGGTCATCCGGAAATCAACGTGTTCCGGGGTGCCGGACTTGTTTTTCCAGTACTTGAAGGCCGCGCCGGCTCCATTGCGGGTGATGCGCCACTCGTCGGTCTCCTCGACGACTTCGCTGTGACCCTTCAGGGGCAGCATGTCGAACCACCCGCCCACCCCGACCATGTCGTAGCCGAAGTGTTCGGCGGGGCTGAGCGGCTCGTCAACTTCCTTTTCGACCTCGCGGCCATCCTCCTCGACCTTTCGCTTGACCTTCCGAGTGGGGTAGCCCTGTGTGACCCACTTGCGAATGGTGTCGCCCCACGGGCCGTCGAAGAGCGGGACCCATTGTCCCTGTTCGCCTGCGAACATTCGACGGAGGTTTTCGGCTGGCGTCATATCCGGACCTCAATGGAGGAACAGGCGCAGGCCCGAATGGATCATCACCATCCCGTAGTGGTCGGCGGCGGCTGTGACGAGGTCGTCGCGCAACGCCCCGCCCGGCTGGAGGATGAACTGCACGTTCGTCCGGCTGGCCCTGTCCACCGAATCCCGGAACGGGATGAAGGCGTCGGAACTCAGGACGATGCCGTCGAAGCATCTCACCCAGCCGAGGCGCTCCTCGGCTGTGAGCGGCTCGGGCTCTTCGTCGAGCATCGCCAGCGTCGCCCTCTTCTCCGCCTCCGAGAGTTCGTCCCAGAGGAGGAACTGGTCCACGCAGTTGGTCTTCTCCGGGCGGCCGAGCCCTTTCTTGAACTTCAGCCCGAGAACCTTCGGGTGGGTCTGGAGGAGCCACTTGTCGGCCTTCGCGCAGGCCAGACGGGTGCAGTGGACGCGCGACTGCTGCCCCGCGCCCATGCCGATGACCTGCCCGTCGTAGGCCACGCCGACCGAGTTCGACTGGGTGTACTTCAGCGCGACAGTGCACACGAGCAGCGACAGGGCAGCGTCCTCGGGGATTTCCTTCTCCCTCGAGACGACGTTGGCCAGCAGGTCGCGGGTGATCTTCGCGGTGTTGCGGCTCTCCTCGAGACGGAAGCCGAAAACGTCCCGATACTCGACCTCCGGCGGCTCGTAGTCGGGAGCGATCTCGGCGACCAGATACTTCCCATCCTTTTTCTTCTTCAGGACCTCGAGGGCCCCGGGCTCGTATCCCGGGGCAATGATGGCGTCGGAGACCTCGCGAGCAAGCAGGCGCGCCAGGGACAGGTCCACCGGGTCGCTGACCGCAACCACATCGCCGAACGACGAGAGGCGGTCGGCGCCGCGGGCGCGAGCGTAAGCCGTCGCCACCGGCGAGAGGTCCTCATCGGGCAGGAACTGGCTGCGGCGGAACGCCTCCTCGAGGGGCTTCGCAACCGCGGCGCCAGCCGGACTGACGTGTTTGAACGAGGCCGCGCCGGGCAGGCCGGTCGCCTCTTTTAACTCGCGGGCCAGTTGCCAGCCCGCGAGCATGTCCAGGACGTTGATGTAGCCCGGGGAGCCGTTGAGAATCCGCAACGGAGGCCGCTCGCCCTCGTGGATCAGCCTGGCGAACTTCTGGTGGGGATTCAGCCCGTACTTCAGTCTCAATTCCATCTCGGCGAGTCACTCCTCAAAAGCGCCAGCGCAAACCAGTAGAACCAGTAGGCAAGATACTCACATAAATCCCGCACGCGATCAACTCGCTTTCGCACCCCGATCCTCCGAAGATTGAATTGAGTCGTTGGAGACGGCGAGAGGCGATCCCGAGACCACTCGAGCGAGGGATTCGCTCCGGGAACCTTCGGTTGGCCAACAGTTGTTTTTTCCGCCTGAGTCCGGTACCGGGGCATGGCGGTGAGGGAGGCCCCCGGGTGGCGTCTCCATGTTGATTTGCCGCAACATGGCGTTGCCGGGAATCAACATGCTCGAAGCGTATAACTGACAGTGATTTAGCATCGGAAAAGGGCATTTCGGCGAGACGCCGCGTTGCCGAGCGGCAACATGCCCACGCGGACGCGCCGCCCGACGGCGACCACACGCCCTCGTCCGAGAAACGTAAGCCTAGAACATTCCAGCACATGTGAATCGGGGAGAAATAGGCCGCACAGGCCAGGGAACCGGCACGCCAATTGCATACCTGGAGCCGCTGAAGTCGGAAGGAGACGCACGGAATGAAGATGAGCCTGACCATTGCAGTGACCATTGTCCTCGGCCTTGGGGTAGCGTCGGCCGGAATCCTCCTCCAGGACGACTTCAACGATAACTCCCTCGACACAACGAAGTGGTGGGTGAACACCAGCGGGTTCAACAAGGGGCCGACGAGCGCCAAGGAGCAAAATCAGCGCATGGAGCTCCAGGGCCGCGCCCACCTCAACACCGTCCAGCAATTCGACCCGGCTACCTGCCCCAGCGGCATCCAGATCACAGGCACGTGGCAGTTCGCCGACGATGACGATATGTTCCAGATACTCACCCGCAGCGACGGGCAGCCCACCAGCCCCTGGGGCGAGACAGCAAGTGGCGTTGAGTTCTATCTTCAGCAGTGGTCTATAGGCTCCTTCACCATCCACGGGTGCGGCGGCGCGTCCGTCTCCAGCCTCGTCAAGCACTACAACAGCCTTCAGGTGTCTCCGAACGACACGTTCAGTTTCACGATCTTCGACGACGGGGCCAATCTCTCCTTCTCCCTCTCGGAAATAGGCGACCCGACCAGTTGGGCCTATGCCACCGCCCAGTCAACTACCGACATGCCCACCGACTACATCGTCTTCCACAATCGGGAATCGGGCCGTCGCTCGAACCTCGACGACGTGGTGATCCAGAGCCCCGCCGCACCACCAGCGCCGCCACTCTCCCACGACTTCTTGAACGTCGGGCCGCAAGGCGGCATGGGAGTCTTCGGCATCCGCGAGGTCAGGAACAACGGCACCATCAACACCATCGGCGATGCGGTCAAGTCCCTCCTCTCCGGCGCCGGCATCATCTACGACGGCTACGCCCCCGTCGTCAACTTCAAGGACCCGGACTCGGCTGGCGGGGGCGGCTATTTCGGCAACGCTGGCAAGGCTCCCTTCCTTTCCGACAGTCCCGGGGATGACGACAACGACATCGCTCTCGTGGCCAACGCCTGGCTGTTAGTCGAGAACCCTGGCATCTACACCTTCGGCTTCCGCAGCGACGATGGCGCCTACCTCCACATCGAGGACGCCAACTTCACGAAGAAGTGGGGCGGAGGCCAGGCATTCGGCGACGTGATGGTGTTCGCGGGCGCCACAGGTGACAGCAACACCGCCGCCTCGACCTACCTTGGTCCCGGCGTCCACCCACTCGAGTTCTTCTTCTTCGAGCAGGGCGGCGGGGCCTTCGTGGAACTTTGGGCCGCGCCTGGCGAATGGGATCATTTCGACCCCAGCGCGTTCCGACTCCTCAGCGACGGCGTCGAGGGGCTGCGCCTGGTCCCCGAGCCGGCCACTCTGAGTCTCCTGGCTCTGGGGATGGGCATGGCCTTCCGCCGGCGCCGCCGCGCTTGACCCACTCCCACTCACAGAAACCATCTTCTGGCTGCCGGTTCCCCGGGACGCCCGGCCATGTATCCCCCTTTGACCCAGCCGACCCCGACGCTAAAATCATCCCGATAAAGCAAGGACGATCGCAGTGAGAGAACCTCTTCGCTATGCGGTGGTCGGCTGTGGGAGGATAGCGCCGCTCCACCTCCAGGCCATCGCCGCCAATCCGCGCGCCAGGTTGGTCGCGACCTGCGACATCGTCGAGGAACGCGCCAAGCATGCCGCCGGGCGCTTCGGCGCCGATTTCCACTCCACCGACTACCGCGAACTCTTCGCATCCGGGCGCCTCGGCGCCGTCTCGCTCTGCCTCCCTCACCACCTCCACGCCGACGCCATCGTGGCCGCGGCCGAAGCGGGCCTCCACGTCTTCTGCGAAAAGCCCGTCTCGACCACCCCCGCGGACGCCGACCGCGCCATCGCCGCCTGCGACGCCGCAGGCGTCACCCTCGGCATCTGCCTCCAGAACCGCTACAACGCCGCCTCGCGCGTCCTCCACCAGGCCGTCGAGCGCGGTCGCTTCGGTCGTCTCCTCCAGGCCGGCATCACCTTCCAGAACCGCAAGACTCCCGACTACTACCGCGACCCCTGGCACGGCCGCTGGGCGACCGAAGGCGGCGGAACCCTCACCACACAGACGCTCCACACCATTGACCTGATGCTCTGGGCGATGGGGCCGGCTCGCACCGTTCAGGCTTCCGTGGCCACGCTCGTCCACGAGATCGAGGTCGAGGACACCGCGGCGGTGGCGGTCGAGTTCGCCAGCGGCGCCCTCGGCGTCATCACCTCGACAACCGCCAGCCGCACCTTCTGGTCCCAACGCCTCGAGGTCGTCGGCACGGAGGGCAAGGCCGTCCTTCACAACAACCGCGTCGTCGAGTGGGACTTCGCCGACGGCGCCCCCGACCGCCAGGAGGTCATGGCGATAGACGAACTCCGCGGCGTGCCGGACGAACGAGGCCGCTACGGCTTCGGCCACGAGCGCATCCTGCGCGAGTTCGTGGATTGCGTCCTCGACGGCCGCCCGTTCCCCATTGACGCCCGCGAGGGGCGCAAGGTCTCCGACCTCCTGTGGGCAATCTACGAGTCGGCAAGGACGGGGCGGCGCGTCCCAGTGCGAGAGGGTGATCGCCTTTCCACGGAGGCTCCTGAAACCGCAGATGAACGCAGATGAACGCAGACCCTTGTCGCGTGGCGGGCGGGGCCTCCACCCCGTGGTAGGGGCAGGCCTCTGTGCCTGCCCCACCGGACAATGGGGAGGCGACCCCTATCGTGGGCGGGGCCTCCGTGCCCCGCGTCCCGCGGGTGTGGGCTTGTTTCGCGGGCCGAGACGGCCCGCCTACAACTTGGGAGTGCACCCGTGGGGTCCAGGGTTTGTAGGCGGGGCGTCCCGCCCCGCGCGCAGCCTTGAAGGAACCGGGGCTGTGGGCTTTGGCACGCTTTTGTGCACCGTGGGTTCCTAATGCA
>CAYYCI010000336.1:0-5397 GCA_964470215.1 uncultured Planctomycetota bacterium | reverse complement strand
CCGTCCTCGACCTCCAACTCGCCCATCTTCGCGCGTTTGACCAAGGCGACCTGGAGTTCCTTCCTCGGGGTCAGCGGCGGGGTGAGGCTGTCGAGCCTCACCGTGGCGAAAACCCCCTCGGCGTCCATCTCCCACTTGCGACTGCGGAACGCGCCGTCGAGAACCGTCACCGTCACGTCGGGCTTGAAGGTCGAGCCCTCCAGGCGCAGAACGCCCTCGGCCCCGAAGGTTCCAGTGGCCATTAGTCCTTTGGCCTGGGGCACGAGACGGGAGACCGCCTCCTGGTCCTTCAGTTCGAAGAGCGGGAGCGAGAAGTCGAGGCGGCCCCGCATCATGCCGGCCTCCTGGCCGAGCGAAGCCGAGGCGGTGACCTTCGCCCCCTTCAACGGCTCCCAGGTGACGGTGGCGACCAGGCGGCCGTCGTCCACCTCCGCCGCGCCCTCCGGGCCCGGCAGTTTGATCGCGCCGAGCCGAATTTCCCCGACCCTGAACAACCCGCTTCGCCCTGGGGCCGTGTGCCAGACCACCGGCACCGTCGCGCTCACCCCACGCACCTCCAACCCGAGCGAAGGGTGAGCCAGATGGGCGTCTGCGACCTCGACCTGCGCGTCAACCTGCGGCACCTTCAACGCGCCAGCACGAACCGTCCCGCTCAGGGCCACCCGTGGCAGCGAGACAAGAATCCCCTTCGCCGAAGCCTTCACTGTGGCGGGGCCGAAGGCGAAGTCGGCCGTCACCCCGCTGCGCTCGTCCGGGATGGTGACCGTTGCCCTGGCCCTGCCATCGGCGAGTTCGAGCGACGCGGCGCCGCCTTCGAGTTTTTGGGCGGCTTTCAGGGCAATCCCCGACGCCGTGAATTCGGCCTTTGCGGAGCGGCGGTGCCCGTCGGCCTTCGCCTCGAGGCCAATGGCCAGCGACTCCGCCCGGAAGGCCGCCTCCTTGTCGGCTTTGAGCTCGAGAGGTTTCGCCGAGCGGATGTCGAGCGCGAGGCGGCCGCCAACCAACTCCCCGCCCTCGAAACCGGCCGCCACGAGCGGCGACTTGCCTCGCTCGGCAACCTCGAAGGCTAACGGGCCGAGCCTCAGCCGATGACCGTTCGCGACGAATTCAGCCCCCTCGCACGTCGCCTCCCACGGCCCCGTGCGATTCACCACCGCCAGCCGCTCGCCAGCGTCGAGATTGAACCTGGCGGCCAGTCGCGGGCGCTCCAGCCGCACCCGTCGTCCCAGCGCCTCGACCTCTCTCGCTTCCGCCGTGGCCTCGAGGGACGAAAAGGCAGCCGTCCAGTGGGTCTCTCCGCCCGTCTGCGACAGGGTCAATCTCCCTCCGTCGCCCCCGAGAGTGAGCGATGCCAGCGGCTTGCCCGGCGTCGAAACCACCTTGATCCCATTCAGTTCGGCGCCGCTGAGGGTGAGGCGAGAACCGGGAGCCAGCCGAAGCGTCAACGCCTCAGGGCTGGCGCCCAGAGAGACAGCCAATTCGGCTTCGGCGCCGGTGACCGCTGGGCCGGCCGGGAGTTTCGCGCTGGCTCCTTTGACGATAACCTTCGCTTCGGGAATGGTGGCCTTCCACGAGATGCCCTCCCGCTCCAGCGTCAGTGTGAACTCACCGCCTTCCTTCGTAACGACCACCTGGACCGCCGGCGCGGGCGCAGCCGAAAGGCTCACCTCGCCGCCAGCATGGGCCGCCGTGGCGGAGTCGACGACCAGGCGCGAACCCGAAAGGAGCCGACCTCTCACCCCCTGCGGGTCCGCCACGATAGCGAGCCGCGCTTCGGCCTCGAGGCCCGAGAGGGCGGCGCCGAAACGGGGCGACGAGATGCTGCCCTTGCCGAGGCCGACCCGCACCTGCGGCGCCTCCAGGCGCCAATCCCATCCCGACTGGCGGCCCGAGGCCGGCAGCGCAATGCCAACCGATCCCGAGCCGGAGCACTCCAGTGGCCCGAGGCCCGAGAGGTCGGCCAGGCGTGCCAGCGAGGCGGCGATCGGCAACCGCCCGGGCTCGGGCACGACGACCTTCCAATCGAGTTTTCCCTCGATCCCGGCGGCTTTCCCGTTGCCGCGAAGCAGGGCCGCGATGCCGGCGAACGAACCCGACAGGCTCTCGAGGCGCCAACTCGAGCCGTCGGCGCTCACCTCGACTTTCGCCGCCCCCTCGGCCAGGCTCGCGGTCAGACTAGCAGAGGCCACAGGGGGAAGGTCGAGCCCTTCGACCGAGAGTTCGCCGAGTTCCACGTCCAGGCTCGCGGTCTTCGGCTCGAGGCGCTCGTCGAGTTCCGCCATGCACCGAGCCGAAAAAGCACTCACCGTCATGGGCCGAGGCAACGCCGTGAGGCGCAGCGGGCCCTGGGCCGACAATTGGGCCTCGACCTTCGTCGCGCCAGCCTTGCGCTCGGCCCTGACCACGAAAGCCACCGTCCCTGAGACCGGCAGCCGAAGGGGCAGCGAACGGCTCTTGCCCTCGAGGCGAACCGCAAACTCGCCAGCCGACGTGTCCACGACGCCAGCGAGCCGGGCATCCGTGCCCCCGACCGAGACCGAGAGATCCACTCTCAGGCCCGCCTCGCCTGCGTTGGCCACGTGGCCGCTGAATAGCACGGCGACGACCTGGCCGCCGCGCACGAGGCGGAGCACACACGAGCGCAACTCGATTCGCTCGAAGGGGGTCGGGCCGCCGCCCTCGGAGCGCAGGTTCGCCAGCGGGCCGAGGTCGAGCGTGCCGTCGCGGACCCGGACCTCGGTCTCCAGGCCGACCAGTTCGATGGTTCGCAGCCGCTTGTGGAGCAATCCGCCGATTGTGTAGTGAGCGGCGACGGCCCCGATGCGGAATCGCTCGCCCTCGCCGGCGGCCACGTTGGCCAATTGCACGTGGTGGAGCGAGAGGCCGCGGACCTCGAGGCTGGGCACCGGCAGGCCCATCTGGGCCAACTGGGCCTCGGCCAGGCGCCGCACCAGCGGCGGCACCACGGCCACCCAGGCCGTCAAGGCCGCCGCCACGAGTGCCAGCGCCGCGACCACTAGCCAGCGAACCCAGCGCGGGAACTTCTTCATGGTGTGCTTCCAACGTCCCGAGGAGCATCATAGCCCTGGCGCCGGCGCGAATCAACCACGAAGCAAACGGGCAGACGCCCCACCCGCAGCATTCGACGAACTATCGGCTTGGGGTGTGGCCCCAGATTGTAGGTGGCTGGTGCCAAGGCAACCAACTAGCAACCACCGGAGGTTTCTCCTTAGACATCCATGCGCGAGGCCCATCCTCTCGGAGGGCCGCTTCGCGTGGGCATTGGCACGCTTTCGTGCACCGTGGGTTTCCAATGCGGGCGAGAAGGAAAAGAATGCGGTGAAGAAAGGGCGACAACCCCAATGCGACGCGAGCCGGGGAGGCGGCAGGCTGGGTCGGCAAGCCAGAGCATTCTTTTCCTTCTCGCCTGGCAAATGATTGTGCAAAAAGCGTGCCAATGCCCACGCGGCGGCCCCAGCAATCCCTCGCCGGCTCGTTCCATGGTCTCGGCCTTCCAGGCCGGGCCCCAAGACAACAGGAGAAAGGATTGAACCGGAATCGCGGGTCACAGTCGCTTGCTTGCTTCGGCGGGCCGGCGGGCTATAATAACCCACACCCGAAGAGAAACAGGAGTGAGGGCAATGATAGGGAAGGCCATCCGCCTCGAGCGAATCATTGACCGCAACTCGCGCCGAACGGTCATCGTGCCCATGGACCACGGCGTGACCATGGGCCCGATCGAGGGCCTCCAGGACATGAGGACAACGATAGACCGCGTGGTCGAGGGCGGCGCCAACGCCATCATCATCCACAAGGGCATCGTCGCCGCCGGCCACCGCAGGAAGGGCAAGGATGTCGGGCTGATCATCCATCTCTCCGGCAGCACCTCCCTCAGCCCCGACCCCAACGCCAAGATGCCGGTCTGCACGGTCGAGGAGGCAATTCAACTGGGCGCCGACGCCGTCTCGGTCCACGTGAACCTCGGGGCCGAGACCGACGCGGCCATGCTCTCCCACCTGGCCGACGTGGCCCGCGAGTGCAGGAAGTGGGGGATGCCGCTGGTGGCGATGATGTACACACGCGGGGCGAAAATCGAAAGCGAATACGACGTTCGCTACGTCAAACACGCGGCCCGCGTGGGCGCCGAACTCGGCGCCGACGTCGTCAAGTGCGTCTACACCGGTAGCCCGGAGACCTTTCGCGAGGTGGTCGAGGGCTGCCCGGTGCCGGCGGTGATTGCCGGCGGGCCGAAGATGGACACCGACGAGGCGGTGCTCCGCATGGTGGACGGCGCCCTGAAGGCCGGCGCCGCGGGCGTCTCCATAGGCCGCAACGCCTTCCAACACGAAACCCCCGAACTGATCGTCCGCGCCATCGGCATGATGGTCCACGGCCGGAAAAGCGTCGAGGACAGCCTCGAGTTCCTCCAGAGAGCGAAAGCCGAGAAGCGACAATGAAGAAGGTCTGGGTGAAGGTCGAGCCCTGGCGCAAGGACCTGGTGACCGCTGCCCTCGAGGGTGGTGCCGACGCGGTGGTCGTGCCCGAAGGCCGCTCGGCCGACGCCAAGGCCCTCGGGCGCATCACCACCGTCGCCCCGGACGGCGACCTCAAACCGGGCGAGGACGTCGTCTTCTTCCCCATCACGAGCAAGGACGATGAGGTCCGCGCCGCCACCGAGCACCGCGACAAGACCCTCGTCCTCCAGATGCGCGACTGGGCCATCATCCCCCTCGAGAACCTCGTCGCACAGCGCTCCGGCCTCTTCGCCGAGGTCAGCGGAGCCGAGGACGCCAGAACCGTCACCCAGATTCTCGAGAGGGGCGTGGACGGAATCGTCCTCGTGACCGACGACCCCGCCGAGATAAAACGCACCTGCCAGGTCGTCAAGGGCCAGGGCGAGCCCGTCTCCCTGGTCGCCGCAAAGGTCACCGAGATCACCCCACTGGGCATGGGCGACCGCGTGTGCCTCGACACCTGCACCAACATGTCCCCGGGCGAGGGAATGCTCGTCGGCGACGCCAGCAGCGCCTTCTTCCTCGTCCATTCCGAGACCATCGAGACCCCCTACGTGGCCACCCGACCCTTCCGCGTCAATGCCGGGGCGGTCCACGCCTACGTCCTGTGCCCTGGCGGAAAGACGAAGTACCTTTCGGAGATGGGGGGCGGGGACGAGGTGTTGGTCGTCCGCCACGACGGCGCGACTCAGGTCGCCTACCTGGGTCGCAGCAAGGTCGAACGCAGGCCGATGCTCCGCGTGGAGGCCGAGGCAGAGGGCCAGAGCGTCTCGCTCGTCCTCCAGAACGCCGAGACCATCCGCCTAACCCGGCCTGGCGGCGAGGCCATCTCGGTCGCGGTCCTGAAACCCGGGGACGAAGTCCTCGCCCACCTGACCACGGG
>CAYYCI010000335.1:0-5406 GCA_964470215.1 uncultured Planctomycetota bacterium | reverse complement strand
CCCCCGCACAGGCCGGTCTTGGGGTCGCGGGCCTGCTGCCATCGGAAGGCGAGATGCCGCGCCCAGGTGAGAACCTTCTTGTCCTTGCGAGCCGTCGCCAGGGCCACGGCGCCGTGGAGCAGCGGAGGGGTGACGTTGGAAAACGAAAGATTGCCGCCAACCGACGGAAACGGCACGGAAATGTCACGGCGGAACCGATGGTCCCATTGCGGCCGGCTTCGCCTGTTGATGCTCGCGTGGCGGTTGTAGTCGAGGAGCGACCAGTCGAGGATGTGGCCCGCCCAGATGGCCTCTATCAGCCGGGCCGTGGCGTCCGGATTCACCCGCCACATCAGGCGGAAGTAGGGCTGATGGGTCTTGAGTTCGTGGACGTCGCGGTACTGGCCCACCGGCTTGTCGCCCTCGAGGTCCCAGGCCATGTGTCCGCCCCAGTAGAGGAGGCCGCTGGGGCCGACGAGATGGGCGAGAGCGTAGCGGGTGGCCTCCTCGGCGGCCCTTCGATACTTCGGCTCCCCGCTCAGAGCGGTCAGCCCATCGAGCGTCCGCATCAGGGCCTGCTGGCTCGCGAGGTTACTCAGCACCCAGACCTCGCCGCGGCAGGGCCAGCGGACCGGCTCGAGCGTCCTGGCATTCAGCCCGTCGGCGAAAAGCGGCGTTTTCAGCCGCCCGTAAGTGTCCCGGCCTTTGACCAGGACCGTATCGGCGAACGCTCGGACGGCGCGGAGGTATCGGCCCGAGTCCAACTCGGCGGCCCCCACGGCTGCGCCGAACAGCGGTGCGAACGCGAGCGCCACGAGCGCGGTGGCTCGCGTGGCCATTGCCATCCCCCTTTCGGTGGCCCATCGTAGCGCAGGGTTGGCGGCGGCTTCAAGTTTGAGACACAGACGGACACGGATGAACACGGACAGACACGGACGGTCGGTGCGGGCGCGGCTTGCCCCCCTTGCCGAGCCAGGTTAAGATTTCCAATTGAGGACATAACGAGGCCCTCATCACACTGGAGGTCGCGCGAAAGACGTAGGAATGCGCCATGGATAGCTCCGTCGTTGCCCTGTCGCCGGAACCGCGCGAGGCCGGTCTCGTCTACGGCAGATTAGCGGGCGGCTTCATCCGCGAGCGTCTGGGTCGGATGTGGGACGTGGTGCGGACCGGCGGCGCCAGCCAGGGGGAGGTCGAGGAGCGCGGACGCGAGTTCCGCCGAATCGCCCAGCGCATCGCACCCGAATGGCTCGACGAGGCCCAGGGCATCGCCGAGGGCGCCGGCGTCGAGGCCGACGACCTCCTCATCCTCAATGCCCTGCCAACCGACTTCTGGCCCACCCCGGGGTGCACGACCCTCGTCGCCACGGGGTCGTGCTCAGCCGAGGGGGCCACGCTCCTCCACAAGAATCGCGACCTGCGCAACGAGGTCCAGACCTTCGAGGTGCGGCGACTGGCCGACGGCCAGGTCTTCGCCTCGCGCGAGGTCGGCAGCCTCGGCTACGGGCATTTCCACAGCGACAGGGCGCTCGCCGGCGCGAACAACACCGGCTCGCCCATCCCGGAGCGCGAACTCCGCCCGTGCGGCCTGACCTGCGCCCACCTGCTGCGCCTGGTGGCCGAGCGCGCGGGGAGTTGCGACGAGGCGCTCGCCACCCTCGACCTGGCGCTCAGCCGCGAGGTCGCCGGCGGCTCCGGCGGCACCCGCGGCATGGTCTTCATCTTCGCCGAACCCCAGCGAGCCGTCGTCGCCGAAATGACATCGCGCAGAATGGCTTACCGCGAGATCGAGGACGACGCGCTGGTAAGAACCAATCATTTCATCCTGAAGGAGACGGCGCGCGTCGCCTCCGAGCCGCCGAGCCAGAACACCACCCGCCGCTTCGAGCGCGCCAGCGAAATCCTCGCGGGCCTCGACGCTCTCTCGGTCGGCGACCTCCTGGCCCTGGCAAGAGACCACGCCGACGGCCCCGACTCGATCTGTAGCGCCGACGCCGAACACCCCTGGATGACCGTCTCGGCTTGCACCCACCTCGTCCGGCCCAACACCAGCGACCCCCTTGCCCACACCCGCGCGATGATGGGCAACCCGCGTAACACGCTCGCGATCCCCGTCCCGAGGGCTATTGACGGCCTGCCACAGGTGTGCGTCAGCGGCATGCTCCACGACCTGGCGCGGCGGCTCTACGCCGCGCGCGGCCTCGGCGACCACCTGGCTGCCATCCAGCGCGAGCGCGAACAGGCCATGGCCGACGAACTCGCCAGCGCGAAACAAGGGCCGCCGGAACTCCTGCGCGAGCGCCTGACCGCCATGGTCGGCCGTTGGGTCGAGGCCACCACGTCGTTGCTCCGAGAGGAAGTCCGCAAGGCGGAATCGGAGGACTGAGGTGAAGTGTGTCTTCGCCGGAGCGCTCGTCTTCCTCGTGGCCATCTCGGTGGTCGCCGTGGCGATCCGTCCCGACCTCGGCGAGGAGGGGAAGACCGTCCTCATCTGGGTCAGCGACGACAACCCGGCCCGCCGCGAGCAGATCGCGCTCTTCAACCGCCTCATCCACGACCCCGACATCGCGGATTGGTCGGCGCTGTGTCGCCACCTCCACGCTGCGGCCACGAGCAGCCGCCGCTGCCCCGAGCGGCGCGTATATGAACTCCTCTCCGACGCGGCCAGGCGCCTGGTCGCCAAGGCGGCCGGCGGGGCCGAACCGAGCGCTGCCGAGCGATGGCAACTCGTCCAGGCCCTCAACGACCTCCTCGACCGCCAGGACCTTTACAACGAGCGAGACTTCGCGTCCCTGGAGTTGCCCGACGACCTCTTGTCCGAACTCGCCCGCCGCGACAGGACCCTGGCCGAGACCCAGGCCGCCAACCGCCGCCTCCTCGAACTCTCCTTCCCGGGCCTCATTCTCCACCGCCTCATGGTTCGCCTCGACCCCAGCAACACCGGGATGGCCAAGGTCATCGTCCAGTCAATCGGCGGTGTGGGACCGGACCTCTTCGATTGCTACGATGGGTTCCAACTCTCCGGCTACGTCCGCTCCGGCATCGCCTGGGACCTCACCGAGGAGTTTCGCCGCCTGGGCATTGACGTCGTCCGCGACACCTGGCGCGCCGGCCACCCGACCATGGTCCTCGATGGCCACGTCTATGGCTTCCTGACCAACGCCTCGGTCAACGCCATCTGGTTCAACAAGGACATCTTCGAGCGCCACGGCATCGCCTATCCGCGCGGGCCGTGGACGTGGGAGGAGTTCCTGCCCCTCGCCAGGCGACTGACCGTTCGCGACGAGAACGGGCGCGTCGAGCACTTCGGCTTCATGATGGACTGGTGGAACTGGCGCCACTTCCTCTACCAGTGGGGCGCCAGGGTTTACACCCCCGACGGCACCCGCTGCACCCTCGACAGCCCCGAGGCCGCCGCGGCCATCCAGTTCATGCAAGACCTCATCTACAAGCACCACGTCGCCCCCAGCCCCGTCGAGGAAGCCGCCATGGCCACCCAGGGCGGCTGGGGCTCCGGCACGATCACCTTCTTCGGCGCGGGAAAGGCCGCCATGGCCCTCGGGGGACGCTGGTGGCTGTGCACGCTGCGGAACTACGAGGGCCTGCGCCTGGGGGCGGTCGAGTGTCCCCACGGGCCATATCGCCGCTTCCGCGGCTACGGCCGCTCGACCCTGGTGAACCGCAACAGCCCGAAGCGGCGCTACGCCCTCGAGTTCCTCAAGTACATGGCCGCGCGCCACTACAACGAACTGGTCAACCACCAGGCCGACGCGCTCGCCCCCGTCAAGCGCTACTGCTACAGCGAGAAATACCTCCACGACCCCGACTACCCGAACGAGGACTTCAACGCGGTCTGGCGCGACGTGATGGAGTTCGGGCTGCCCGACGAGATCAGCCCATTCGTCAATGGAGCCGTCGCCGGCCGCATCATCAACAAGCAACTCGACCTGGTCAAGAACGGCCAGAAGAGCGCCGCCGAGGCGATGAAGACCGCCGCCAGCGAGATCAACGAGGAAATCCAGAAGACCCTCGAACTCGACCCGACCCTCCGCGAGCGCTACGAGCGCCTGAAGTGAACGGAAGGGGCACGTGACCGGGCCATTGGAGCCGCCGCGTGGGCTTTGGCACGCTTTTCTGCACCGTGAGCCCCGACGATGGCGAGAAGGAAAACAACGCATTGTGGTCATGGACGGAGAGCAAGACCGCGAGGGAGGACAGTCGGCGTGGCGGCAGAGGCGAGAGAGCGCATTGTTTTCCTTCTCGCCTGACGAAAGTTTGCGGTGCAAAAAGCGTGCCAAAGCCCACGCCAGGCGGCTGCGGATGAGGTGGCCACTGGCCGAAGCCTGGAAGCAAAGGACGTGAGCCAACAATGAGAGCGGTGAGCGGCCGCCGAGACTTCCTCCCCGCGCTCTTCTTCCTCGCGCCTAACTTCCTGGGCTTCGTGGTCTTCACCGCCGGGCCGGTGCTCTTCTCGCTGGTCATCGCATTCACCAACTGGAACCTCCAGCGGACCGTCCCCTTCCGCTTCGTGGGCCTCGGCAACTTCGCCGAACTCTTCTTCAACGACAAGCAGTTCTGGCTCTACTTCATCAACACCGCCTACCTGATGCTCGGGATGCCGCTCGCCATCGCGGGCTCGCTCTTCCTGGCCATCCTGCTGAGCCAGCGGCTGCGGGGCATCGTGGCCTACCGCACGCTATTCTACCTTCCGACATTCACGAGCGGGGTGGCGCTGATGATCCTGTGGAAGGCGCTCTACAACCCCGACTTCGGCCCGGTGAACGCCGCGATCCGCTGGGCACTCGACTTCCTGGGGGTCACGGGCATCCAGCCGCCCAACTGGCTCCTCTCGACCAGGAACATCCTCGGCCTGGGGGTCGAGGAGGTCCGTCTCACCCGCGCACAGTGGGGCCTCGGCGCGCGCGACGCCATAATCATCATGGGCATCTGGATCGCCATCGGCGGAAACAACATGCTCCTCTACCTCGCCGCACTGAGCAACGTGCCCCAGGAACTCTACGAGGCCGCGGCGATTGACGGCGCAGGCCGCTGGGCCACCTTCCGCAACGTCACCTGGCCACAACTCGCCCCCACCACCTTCTTCATCGTCGTCATGAGTTTCATCGGCGGCCTTCAGGGCGGCTTCGAGCAAGCGCGAGTGATGACCGCAGGCGGCCCGGCGGGAACCACCACCACGCTCGTCTACTACATCTACAACAAGGCGTTCGAGGAGTTCCAGATCGGCTACGCCTCGGCCATCGCCTGGGTGCTCTTCACCATCATCTTCGCCGTGACGCTCGTCAACTGGAAATTCGGCGCCAAGGAACTGAGTTACTGAACCATGAGCCAGCCAGCGCCCGCGTCCGGCTTCCATTCTGTGGCCGGAGCCCCCGCGCCCCGCGTTCGGCATCCGCTCTGTAGGCGGGG
>CAYYCI010000334.1:0-5409 GCA_964470215.1 uncultured Planctomycetota bacterium | reverse complement strand
CGCCGAACTGGACGACCATCGTCACCGGCGCCTGGCTCGGCACCCACTGCGTCACCTGCTTCAATGTCCACAAGCCCGGCGACCCCCTCGACAAGACCCATCAGGGCTTCCTGGCCGAGGACGTGAAGGCCGAGTACCTCTGGAACGCGGCCGCGCGCGCGGGCAAGCGCGCAATCGTCCTCAACTACCCGACCACCTACGGCCGCTCGGTCAAGAAGGGCATCCTGGTGGGCGGCGCGGGCCTGGGCATCAACGAGTGGCGCCACGAGGCCGCCGAGTGGGCCTTCGCCTGTTCGGTGTGTGCCGACTCGTTCTTCTCCACCGAGCCTCTCGCCCAGGCCACCACGATCAGCCCCAGGGAGGCCAGCGGCTGGCGGAACGCGCCGGAGAGCGCCGTGGCCCTGGAGGCAGAACTCCCGCTCCCCGGGCGCATGGCAGCCGAGCCGCTGAGGCCCACCACCTGGCACCTGTTGCTCGTGGCCTCGAGGGGCAAGAGGCTCGACACGGCGATCGTGGCCCCCAAGAAGGACGTCAAGAGCGCGTTCGCGGAACTGAGGGTGGGCGCCTGGAGTCCCCGCTGCACCGCGAAGATCAAGACCGCCAGGGGCACGCGCGAGGTGGTCTTCCACATGCGGCTCATCGAACTGGCGCCCGACGGCAGCCGCGTCAAGCTCTACTTCACCCCGCTGTGTCGGACCGACGGTTTCGCCTGGCCGGGGAGGGTCTGCCGCACTCTGCGCGATGTCCCGGGCCTGCCCGTGCCGAACAGTTTCTACGCATCCCACCACCTCGGGTGGATTGATAGCAAGTTGCTGGTGGACATCATCGAGATGCAGAACCAGTGGCTAGGGGGCGCGGCCGCCAGGCTCCTGACCACGGAGCCGTGGGACATCTTCGCCATGCACGCCCACTGCCCCGACCACTGCTACCACGCGTTCGTCAACAAACTCGACCCGTCCGTTTGTCCCGATCGCAAGACCGTGGCGGAGTATCGCGCGGCCGAGACGGGCTTCTACCAGAGCCTCGACCGCATGGTCGGCTCCATCTTGAAGGCCATTGACCCCAACGAGACCCTTGTCATCATCACCTCGGACCACGGGGCCGTGCCGACCCGGGACCGCTTCGCCCCGGACTTCAAGGGCTTCAGCGTCGGCGAACTCCTGGTGAAGGCCGGCCTGACCGTCCTGAAGGACGACAAGCGCACGGGACGCAAGGTCGTGGATTGGCGCCGCACGAAAGCATACGCCCAGCGCTCGGTCTATGTTTACGTCAACCTCAAGGGCCGCGACCCACACGGGGTCGTCAAGCCATCCGACTACGATCAGGTCTGCGACGAGATCATCCGCGTCCTTTACGACTACACCGACCCCCGGACGGGCAAGAAGCCGATCGCCTTCGCCCTCAAGAAGGACGACGCGCGAATAATCGGCCTCTACGGGGACTACGTCGGCGACGTGGTCTATGGCATCAGGCCCGAGGTCTCCGGCGAACACGGCCGCCAACTGACCACCGGCCGCTTCGGGGTCGGCGACATGCACGGCCTGTTGTTGATGGCCGGGCCGGGCATCCGGCGGGGGGTGGAACTGGAGCGGACGGCCTGGCTGACCGACATCGTGCCCACGGTCTGCTACCTGACGGGCTTTCCGGTGCCTGCGCAGGCCGAGGGCGCAGTGCTCTACCAGGCCCTCGCCGAGCCAAACATGCCAGGGGCGGCCGATGCCCGCCTGCGCGCTGAACTGGCAAAACTCCGGGCCGCCGAGGCCGCCGAGCGCTCGCTCACCCACTCTTACGAGGGCTAGGTTCGCCACCCGCCTCTCTTGGGCCGCTTCTAGGTGATTCAGGGGGCCCGATAGGTCGGTGAACATCGGCATTGACGCCTCGTCGTATGCCAGGCCGCTCCGCACCGGCGTCGCGCGATACATCGGCTGCCTGGTGAACTCCATCGCCGCCCTCGACCGCGACGACCACTTCTACCTCTTCCACCGCCTCTCGCGCCTGAAACACCGCGAGCATTTCCTCAGGGTCAACAGGCCGACCTTCCACACGAGGCTGCTCCTCGGGCCGCTGAGCCTCCCGCTGCTCAGGGGTCTGGATGTCTTCCACGGGCTCGACGCCAAGCTGCCCAGGTTTTCTCGAGGGGCGAACGTCGTCACTTTCCACGACCTATCGGTCTTCGCCAGCGAGGAATTCTCGCCCGAGAGTTTTCGGCGGAAGAAGCGCGCGCGCTACGCCCAACTCGCCAGGGACGCCGACCACGTCATCGCAGTCTCGGAGAGCACAAGAAGAGGCTTGCTCGAGTTCCTGGGGGCCGACGAGGCGAGAATCACGGTCATCCCCGAGGGAGTAACCGCCGATTTCTCCCCTCGCCCGGCTGAAGAACAGCGAGACGTAAGGGCGAAGTACCGCCTGGAGCGCGACTTCGTCCTTTTCGTCGGGGCGATCAGCCGGCGCAAGAACGTGGCGACCCTCCTGAGAGCGTTCGCCGTGGTGGCCGAGAAAACCGACCTGGACCTCGTGCTCGTCGGGCGGCCGGGCTTCGGCCACGAGGCCGAGATGGCCCCTCTCGAGACGCTAGCCATCGCCGACCACCTCCACACTCCCGGCTTCGTTCCCGACGCCGACCTTCCAGCCCTCTACTCAGCCGCCTCCGTTTTCGCATTCCCTTCTCTCTACGAGGGATTCGGCATCCCACTCCTGGAGGCCATGGCCTGCGGGACCCCCATCGTGGCCTCGAACACCTCGAGCATTCCCGAGGTTGTCGGCGAGGCTGGCATCCTCGTCCCCCCGACCCAGCCGGACCAACTCGCCGAGGCGATCATCCGCGCGGCCCAGGACGAAAGCGTCCGCGAGCGGCTGAGGCGGCTCGGCCTCGAACGCGTCAAGGAATTCACCTGGGAGCGTGCCGCACGCCAGACCCTCGAGGTCTATCGCCGACTCGCCGCGCGTTGAGGAACCGCCCAATGCGAGTGTTCGACCTTGCTCGACCCCTCTACACCGACTGCCCGGCCTTTCCGGGCGACCCGCGGGTGCGGGTGAAGACCGTCCGCACCATCCGCCAGGACGGCTTCCTGCTCGAGGCGCTCTCGCTCGCTAGCCATTCGGGCACCCACGTTGACGCCCCGGCCCATTTCCTCGAGGTTGCGCGCGGGGCCATCAGCGACTTCCCCGCCAGCAGTTTCGTCGGACCACGCATCGTCGCCGACCTGACAGCCAAGGGCGAGATCGTCAGCGCGGGCCGTGGTCGGTTCTCCGGTGTGATGTGCTTGCGTGCTGGCCCGTCACCCGACGTGAGATGTGTTTCACCCACAGAGGAAGCCCTCGGCAGGGGCGACCGCCGAAGCGGTTGAAGAAGCTGACCACAGGGCATGCGGCCAGCGGTATGGCTCCCCGGCTGCAACCGTGTCAAGAGCAATTCAATTTACGAAGAGCAACCGGACCCGGCGTCGCCGCCTGGTGTCGAGGGCTTCGTCTGGCAACAGCAGGTATCGTGGTGGCCAACGTCGGTGCGGTCGGCGCAATTGTATCGTCCGAGGTGAACGAGCGCCGAAGTTTGACACCCCCTCCCCGGAGAGGACTCGAACCCATGGCTCATGCGTTGGCCTCCTTCAGGTCAGCTGCCGCCGGTGCGCGTCGAGCTCCAGGCATCTCAACGTCCTGCTTTGATGCCGAATGCGTACAGGTAGTCTCCGTGGCGGATGTAGAGGCGGCCGCCGCAGACCACGGGGTGTGCCCACGTCGGGCCGCTGCCCCCACGCGGAATCCGGAACTTGCTGACAAGCTCGAAAGCCTTCGGGGTGGCGCGCACGAGCGCCACCGTGCCGCGCTCGCTCAGGCAGTAGAGCATGCCGTCGGCATAGGTCAGCGATCCCTGCCCGATGCCCTTGGCGAAGTACATGAGCTTCCCCGTTCGGAAATCAATGCACGACCAGCCGTTCTTGTGGTTTCCGTAGAGATAGCCCTCGGCGAGGACGACCCCGCCATGGTAGTTCTGCATGCGGTCGGTCCGCCAGGCTTCGGTGGCTGTGACTTTGCCACCTCGCGCGTCGAGCTGCACCTTGCCGCCCGGGAAGTGGTAGTATGCGGTGAAGACGCCCCCGTCGCTGTAGATCGGGGTGGGCACACAGAGATTGCCAGACCTGGGGCTGTAGCGCCAGAGGAACTTACCCGTCCTGGCCTCAACGGCCACCAGGCCCCTGCTGGTGAGATTCACGACGTGGCGGACCCCGCCGAACTCGAAGGCGATCGGGGAGGAGTAGCCCGGCTCGTCGCTGACGCCTTTGCTGGTCCAGACAGTTCGCCCCGTTCGCTTCTCCAGCGCCACCAGGCAAGCCCCCTTGCCGCCTGGGGTGCAGATGACTTTGTCATCGGTGACAAGGACCGATTCGGCAAGGCCCCAGCGAACGACCTTCCCGTTGAAATCCTTGACGACATCCCGCGACCATATCCGCTGGCCGGTGCGTGCATCGAGGCAGGCGATGCGGCCGTAGGCGTTCATGGCGTAGACGCGGTCGCCATCAACGGTCGGGGTTCCCCTGGCCCCTGGGGTGTCACCTGTCCACGCCTTGCCGATCGGAGAGCGCCACCGCAGCTTGCCGCCGAGATCGAGGGCCACGACGTGACACTTGCCATCGGCATCGCCGGTGGTGTAGATCAAGCCGTTGGCTATCGCCACGGTTGAGAAGCCTTTGCCACAGCCGCGAGCGGTCCATAGTAGTCTCGGTCCGCCCTCGGGCCATTTCTTGAGCAGACCGGTCTCTGTCGAGACGTTGTCGCGCCTCGGCCCGCGCCATTGGGGCCAGTCGGCTCCCTTGGCGCCGCTGGGTGCGGTCGCAAGGGCCAACGCCGCGGCTGCGAGTGCGAGCAGGGCTCCAGCGGGTTCCGACCTGACCGCTTTCCTCATGGTTGCGTGCCCTCCACGACGTGCTTTGCCGGCCACCGGCCGCCGGTGCGGGTGTGTGGCAGGAGCCTTCAATTGTCCTCGCGCGGACTCGGCGTGTTGTCGCGCAGGATCGCCTCGGGGTCCTCGATGCGGAAGGGTCCTGCCCGATTGCCGACACAACGGTTGGCGATGAGGGCGTTGCCCTTTCCCTCGACGACTATGCCATAGCCAGGCATGGCCTCCACCGTGTTTCGTTCGAGGCGGTTGGCTGGGGAGCGGAGGACGATGCCGTCCGACTTTCCTCTGGCCCCTTGGCCTTCGATGGTGTTGGCGACGATTTCGTTGTGGCCCGCGCCGTGGGAGATGATGCCGGCGGTGCTGGGCGCGACGATGGTGTTGCCGAGCACCTTGTTGCGGACGTTCTGGAAAGTGCCGGGCTTGCCGTCAGGGCTTTGGTGAGGGCCCGGCGCTTGAAAGCGAGCGCGAGCACGACGAGCCGACGCCCCTTGGTTCCAGCGCTGCTCATGTCT
>CAYYCI010000333.1:0-5411 GCA_964470215.1 uncultured Planctomycetota bacterium | reverse complement strand
TCGCTCCTGGAGGTTTACGAGACCATCGAGGGGCCGTTGCGGCCGACGACTTGTCTTTTTGGCTCGCCCGTTTGTGGTCGGACGGCGTGTATCTTTGGGGATTTTCTGGCGGAGTTCGACGAGCGGTTCCGCGCGTACCTGAGGGGAACGACCCTGGCGGACCTGGTGGCCGAGGAAAAGCGAAATGGCGATTCGCCGAAAGATAATCCGGATTGACGAGGAGAAGTGCACGGGCTGCGGTGAGTGCATCCCGAACTGCCCGGAGGGCGCTCTCCAGGTCATCGACGGCAAGGCCCGGCTCGTCAGCGAACTGTTTTGCGACGGCCTGGGCGCCTGCATCGGCCATTGCCCGGTGGGGGCGATCACGGTCGAGGAACGGGAGGCCGAGCCCTACGACGAGCGGAAGGTGGTCGCGCGGGTCGTGGCCCAGGGACGCAACGTCCTGCGCGCCCACCTCGCCCATCTACGCGCCCACGGCGCCGATGATTATCTCCGCGAGGCCCTCGACTACCTGCGGGAACACGACATCGAGGTCCCCGAGCCACAGGAGAGGTTCGTGCCGTGTGGGTGTCCGAGCGCCCAGGCAATGGAGCTCGAGCCACGCGAGGCCGAACGGTCAGAAGGGCCGGGCGGCCGCGCGGTCTCGCGCCTGGGACACTGGCCGGTCCAGATCACTCTGGTTTCGCCGGCGGCGCCTTTCCTCGACGGTGCGGACCTGGTCGTCGTGGCCGACTGCGTGCCATTCGCCTATGCGAACTTCCACGAGGATTTCCTCAAGGGCCGCGCGGTGCTGGTCGGTTGCCCGAAACTCGACGATGCCGAGGCCCACATCAAGAAACTCGCGGCAGTCTTCGAACACAACGACATACGCTCCGTCGAGGTCGTCCACATGGAAGTCCCCTGTTGCACGGGGCTTCTGTGGCTCGTCCAGCAGGCCCTGGAGCGCTGCGGCAAGGACCTGCCGCTTGAGGCCACCAAGATCGGCATGGGGGGCGAGGTGGTCGAAACCTTCGCCGCTTGTCCCCAGCCCGACATCATGGAGGGAGAGTCCTGATGGCCAAGATCATCTGCCCGGGCCAGGACACCCGCTTCTGGCAAAAGGGCGACATCTTCGAGGTCACCTGTAGCCACTGCGGCTACTCGGTCGAGTTCTTCAAGGACGACGCCACAAGGCGGTGTCCGCGCTGCGGCCGGAAACTCGAGAACCCCAGGCTCACCCTCGGCTGCGCACAGTGGTGTCAGTATGCCGAGAAGTGCCTGGGCTACGACCCCAAGACCATCAAGTTAAAGGCCGAGAAGGAGAGTTCCCTGGCCGACAAACTCATCGAGGCCATGAAGGAAGTCTTCGGCGACGACCAGCCGCGCATCACCCATGCTCTGCGGGTCTTCGAGGCTGCCCAGGAACTCCTCCGCAGCGAGGACGCCAACCCCAGGATCGTCGTCGCCGCCGCCCTGCTCCACGACATTGGCATCCGCGAGGCAGAGCGGAAAGACGGCTCCGCGGAGCCGAAATCCCAGGAACTCGAAGGGCTACCCATCGCCCGCCGAATCCTGGAGGGTCTCGACTTCCCCGAAAAGGACATCCAACACGTCTGCCAGATAGTGGTCGACCATCATTCGGCCTGCGGGATCGACAGCCCCGAATTCCGCGTGGTCCGGGATGCCGACTGGCTCGTCAGCTTCCGCGAAGACCATGCCGCCATCGAACCAAGTCGCCTCCGCGACCTCATCGAGAAAACCTTCCGCACCCCCACCGGCAAGCGGCTCGCCCTCGAGAGGTTTCTCCGCGGCTAAGGAGACCCCCATGCCCGACCAGTCCGTCGCACCGCTCGAAGCCATCGCCGGTCAAATCGTTCTCATGCCCGCCAATGTCCCTCACTCCGCCCGAGCCACCGAGAGATTCGAGATGCTCCTCGTGATGCTCCGTTCCGGCAACAGGCCAACTTGAAAAGGAGAAATGGCCATGGCAACCGACGCGATGTTTTGTTACCAATGCGAGCAAACGGCAAAGGGCACCGGCTGCACCGTTCGCGGCGTGTGTGGCAAGCAGCCGGAAACCGCCGCCCTCCAGGACCTCCTCATCGAGGTGACCAAGGGAGTGGCCCGCTACGCCCACCGCGCACGCCAGCAAGGCAAGAAGGACCCCGAAATTGATGGCTTCGTCCTCGAGGCTCTCTTCTCCACGCTCACCAACGTCAACTTCGACCCCGCGCGCTTCCAGAGCTACATCGCCCGCGCCGCATCCATCCTCGACAAGGCAAAAGCCCTCTGCGAGGCGACCGGCCAGCCCTGCCCCGACTTCCCCTGGATCGCCACCTGGCGGCCCGCCCCGGACCTCGACGGCCTGGTCCAGCAAGGCCGGCAGGTGAGCATCACCAAGCGCATCCAGAAACACGGCGACGCGGTCGCCGGCCTACAGGAGCTCATCATCTACGCCATCAAGGGGGCCGCGGCCTACGCCTACCACGCCCGCATCCTCGGCAGAGAGGACGAATCGTTCTACACGCTCCTTTACGAACTCCTCGACTTCGTCGCCGCCGAACCCACCGACATCGAGGCCCTCACCGCCAACGCCCTCAGGACCGGCGAACTCAACCTCAAGGCGATGGAAATCCTCGACGACGCAAACACATCCACCTACGGCCACCCCGAACCCACCGACGTCCCCATCACGCCCAGGAAAGGCAAAGCCATCGTCGTCTCGGGCCACGACCTCAAAGACCTCGAAGAACTCCTCGAGCAGACCGAGGGCAAGGACATCAACGTTTACACCCACGGCGAAATGCTCCCCGCCAACGCCTATCCCGGCCTGAAGAAATACCCCCACCTCGTCGGGAACTACGGCGGCGCCTGGTATAAGCAACAGAGCGAATTCGAGCAATTCCCCGGCGCCATCCTCATGACCACCAACTGCATCCAGAAACCGCGCGAGACCTACCGCCACCGCATCTTCAGCTGCGGCCCCGTCGGCTTCGAGGGCGTCCGCCACATCCCAGACCGCAACTTCGCCCCCGTCATCGAGGCGGCCCTCGCCGAACCCGGCTTCCCGGCCGACGAACCCGAAAAGACCATCACCATCGGCTACGCGCGCAATGCGGTCCTCGCCGTCGCCGACAAGGTCATCGAGGCCGTCAAGAGCGGCGCCATCCGCCACTTCTTCCTCATCGGCGGATGCGACGGGGCCAGGCCAAGCCGCAACTACTACACCGAACTCGCCCAGGCCGTCCCGCCCGACTGCGTCATCCTCACCCTCGGTTGCGGCAAGTATCGCTTCAACAAACTCGAGTTCGGCGCCATCGGTGGCATCCCGCGCCTCCTCGACGCCGGCCAGTGCAACGACGCCTACTCCGCCATCCAGATAGCCCTGGCCCTGGCTGACGCATTCGACACCGACGTCAACGGCCTGCCCCTCTCCCTCATCCTCTCGTGGTATGAGCAGAAGGCCGTTGCGATCCTACTCAGCCTCTTGCACCTGGGCGTCAAGAACATCAGGCTTGGCCCGAGCCTCCCGGCGTTCGTCGCCGAGCCCGTCCTGAATGCCCTGGTGGACAACTTCGGCCTCGCCCCCATCACCACCCCGCAGGATGACCTCGAGGCCATGCTCGGCTGAGCGGCGAGCCCAGCCGCGTCCGTCTGCGCGTGTCCGTGGGAGTCGGCGCTCCCGCCTGGAGAGTGGGCCGTGCGGCGAAAACGGCGCTCGTCCCCGACGCTCCGTGCCCCCGTTGCGAGCCGCCGCTCGCAACGGCGGAAATGCCCGTCCGACCCGGGCCCCCTGAGACTCGCAAGACCTCCTGCGACGCTTAGTTTGGTCCTCTCTTACCCGTGTTCGTTGGTGTTCGTCTGTGGCTTACAGATTCGTGGCTCGTGCGGTGCTGCGTTCATCTGTGGCCGCACTCACGAGGGCCGAGACGGCCCGCCCACAGGACGCATTCCTCCCCCAAGCGCAGGTTGCAGAGTGAGGGGCTGGGCGGCTATTCCGCGGGGGCTTGGGTTGCCAGGGCCGCCTCGCGGCGCACGAAGAGGACCTGGGCGGCAACGCCTACCGCCAGAACGAGCAACACGAGGGCCGTGATGCCGAGCGCGTAGTTCGGCTTCGCCGCCTTCACCAAGTGGCTGTATGCCTGCCAGGCGAGAGCGGCCATGGTAGTCACCAGCATGAAGACCGCCGGCACACTGGTGTAAACGGTCGGCTTGCGCTTGCGGAAAAGATACGCCGAGGCCACGATGAGGGCGAGGGCCGCGATCAACTGGTTCGAGGCCCCGAACATCGGCCACACGCTCTTGAAAGCGTCGGGCATCACCGCCAGCAGATACGCGGGCACCACCGCGGCCAGCGAGGCGGCGAGGCGATTCCTGAAAATCCTGGACAGCGGCCCGACCAACTCGGTGGTGATGAACCGCGTCAGGCGCACCGAGGTGTCGAGGGTCGTCATCACGAATGCGTTGACCATCGTGGTCCCGACGATCATCCCCAGGCCGGCCACTCCAACGGCCTTTCCGAGCGGGCCGAGGAAAGGCATGGTGAGGGCCTCGAAGCCCTTTCCGAAGGCGCCGATCGGATTGCCCCCGCCTTTGGCAAAGAAGCCCATCAGGGTCGGCGCCCCGGCCGGGGCGCCGCTGGCGCTGTAGTAGAGGCCCGCCCCGACAGCCGTCAGGGCCAGGACGGCCAGCGCGCCCTCGGTGAGCATCGAGCCGTAGCCTATGGCCAGCCCCTGGCGTTCGCTGGTTATCTGCTTCGAGGTCGTCC
Organism: uncultured Planctomycetota bacterium; assembly: GCA_964470215.1. Classification (GTDB taxonomy): domain Bacteria; phylum Planctomycetota; class PUPC01; order DSUN01; family DSUN01; genus CAYYCI01. The sequence continues at coordinate 664 of CAYYCI010000333.1, read as the reverse complement.
CGCCCGCCACCAGGCTGTGGAACCCGGAGACCGCCCCACACGCCACGATGATGAAGAGCATCGGCCAGACCGGACCCTTCGGGGTCATCGCGCCGGTGAAGGCCGGCGCCCGCATCTGAGGGTGCGACATGAGGATTCCCGCAAACCCCATCCCCATCCCGATTATCAGTATCCAGGTGGCGATGTAGTCGCGCGGCTGGAGCAACACCCACACCGGCAACACCGACGCCACCACCCCGTAGGCCAGCAGGATGAGAATCCAGGCATGCTTGACGTTCTGGGCGGTCGCCGCCACCCCGAGCCTCTCGAGCAAGGGGTCGAGGCGGATCGGCGCGCGGAAGCCCAGCCAGATGACCAGCGCCAGAAGCGCCAACGCGATGACAGTGCTCACCGCCACATTCAGCCGGAGCCGATAGGCCAGGAAACCGAACAGGACGGCGATGAACATCAGGGCGAACGTGGGCAGGACGATCTCGGGTGCCTGGTTGAACGTGCTCGCCGCCGCCCCCGCAAAGGCCGTGATGACGAAGACCAAGGCGATCCACACGAACACCATGAAGAGCACCCTGGCGCTGGGGCTGACCGCCTGGCGCGCGATCTCGCTTATCGAAACCCCTTTGTTGCGAACCGAGAGCATCAGCGCCATGTAGTCGTGCACCGCCCC
>CAYYCI010000332.1:0-5417 GCA_964470215.1 uncultured Planctomycetota bacterium | reverse complement strand
GGAGGCGAGGGGCTGCCGCCCAAGTCTGCAACTGTCATGGAGAGGCCCGACGCGGCCCGTCGGCCGCGTCGGGCCCCGGAGGTCTGAAACGAACCGTGTGCTAGGCGGCGTTTCTTCGCTTCCGCGCGAGAGCCAACAGCCCGAGACCCAACAGCGCGAAGGTGCCGGGCTCAGGGGTGACCTCCACGTGGTCCCACATGTTCCAGACCCACCCTGGGGGGATGTTGCCGCCCGGCCCGGGAGGGAAACCGCTCGTGGCACTGATGTTTTCGTTGAAGCGCAGGATCTGGATGCTCGTGAAGTCGAACGTGTGGCCTGGAACGTTGTGGATAAAGGGCGAGGGCGGCACGGTCGAGTAATTCGACCATCCGCTCACGGGGTCAATCACCAGGTTAGCCCACTGCCCCGGGGGCAGTTCGCCCGGGTCCCCGACGTGCCAAATCCACTCGCGATAGTTCCCCCACTGGTCAATCAGATTAAGCGAGAAGTATGTGCAGTAGACTGGGGGGAAGATCGAGAACTCGATCGTCGTCCCCTGGAGGTTCGGGTCTTCGGGGTACACGTAGTCCCACGCCGCTGCAATCCGCGCGTCGGCCGGGACGTTGTCCGAGCCCCACTGCATGTAAAGCCCAGGCTCCCCCTCCCAGTCCGGGAACACATCAAGCTGCGGGGTGAAGAAGAGCGCGTTGCGGTAGTCATCCGGCCACCCCGGATCGCCCTCAACCATCGCCTGGAAAACCGCCGCGTCCACGGCCACGATCCGCTTCTGCGAGAGTGCCTCTCGCCACTCCTGCTCGCTGTTGATGCTGAAGAGCGGAGAGCCGCTGGCCGCCAAGGGCACGACCACAAGCCCACACAGCGCCACCAGAAGGATTCCCGCACGCCTCATCACCAGCCTCCTTTCCCTCCCCCAAAGAGCCTCCGACCCTCTCAAGCCGCCTTTCCGTCCCCCTTTTCCTTCCACCTGTCTAATAAACGAGCAAACGCCGTACCAAAACCTGGCTCCCGGAGAGATTTTTCTCCGTCTTTTTCGCTGTCCCTAACCCCGCCGGTCAATTCAACATGGGTCACCGCCCAGGTTAGTGAAACCTTGCACAAAGCACCGGGGGAGTGCAGCCCCACGAGCGACGTTGACGTTTCGCAACGCCCATCGGGCCAGAAACCTGAAGTTTCCCTCTAACGGATTGCAACGTATGCGGTTCGGACATGTTGACAATCGGCAACGCCATGTTGACATTCGTCAACATGGCGGACGCCCCCAACAGCCACCGGAGAGGGTCCAGGGGGGCGTCGGAAACGTGGCCAGCGTTTAGCGCTCTCGGCCCCCGCGCCTTCGATTCGCCGCGGGCCCGCGAAGGTCGTAGCAGACCACTTTGTCGAGCGTGCGGAGGATGAGCCGCCCATCGGCCACCGCGGGCTTCACGGGACACATATAGCCGCTGACCACCGGCAGCGAAAGCCTCCCGGGCAGCCGCTCGAAGCCGCCCGCGGCGTCCGTGAACATCAGGAGTCCGCTGGTGATTATCCGCCCGTTGGTTGCCACGTGCCAGGTCCAGTTGTGGTCCCCGCCTGTAATCTCGTAGATGTGTTCGTGGCGGCCGACCACCCTGCCGGTCCGCGCCTTGAGGCAGGCGAAGCCGGTGAGGCGGTGACAATGTAGTCCCGGCCATCCAGGACGACCTTCGTCGGCACGGCCTAGCAATCCCCCGGCTAAGCGCGTTGCCATGCCGTCCAAGCGTTCGGACGGCCTGGCCCAAGCGCGGTGCGCCTTCTTATGCAGCGTGCAGGGAAGGCATTGGCCAATGACTTGACATTGTAAATCGCTAAGGATATCCTCACCCTCAGTATTTTGTGACCGATGGCGGCTTGGTGCTTTGAGCCGCTATTGGGTCCGCACCGCCGAGGAACGTGCGTGGTTTGAACAAACAACCGGTTGTGCGATCCATTACGATGCGGACGGAGCCAGCGTGAGCGCGCGAGCGCATCGAGATGCGCGGTACTTGGAGATGATAACCTCGGCCGTTCGGGTCTGCGCCAAGTACCGCCCCAAAATGGGGCGCCGGGGGCGGGCCGGACTATCGCCCCAAGACTTTCAGGAGATCTACGGCGGGGACCCCTTCTATAAGTGGTTTGGACTGGACAATCCGTTGTTGTACACCGCTCATAGAGCCGCTGGCGGCATGACTAGCATATACCGCCAGATCGGAATCGCTTGCGAGCACTTGTTCCGTGCTCTCCTCCAGGACGAGCTGGGCTTGTCCGAAGAGGACACAAAGTGGTCGTACTCTGTGGTGGGCGCGGATGAGAGGCGGCGTTCACTTTCCTTGGACGCGCGCGTTTCGCTCGAGAAGATTCCGCACGCGCATAAGAGGAAGCGTGTTCGTGCCTGGTTGCGCGGTGCTGCCGGTGCAGTTGGCGTGGATACTGCTGTCATCCGCGCGCTGCGCGGAGCGGTCTTTGAACTCAGGCAAGGCTACAAGAGCAAGGATTCAAAGCGACAGAACGCCGACATCGCCAATGCTGCCGCTGCATACAGTCAGGGCTACCTCCCCTGTCTGCTGTTGATGTCCTGCCAAATAGACGAGGACGTAAAGGTTCGGTACCAGCGGGCGAGATGGGCTATCCTGGTGGGGCAGACCAGCGGTAGCTCTTTAGAATCAACCTATGGTTTCCTGCGCGAGGTGGTCGGTTATGATCTCGCCGCGTTCTTCGAGCGCCACGCGCCGAATATAAGGCGCGAGGTTCTCGGCGTGTTACAGGCGCTTTTGAAGAGGGACTAGCCATATGGCAGTCAAGGGCGTCCGAAACTCGCTCACGCGACCGGAGCTGACTTTCAAGCACAACTTATTCTCCGGACGACACGGCTGGCTAAGACTGACCCCTGCGTACTCGGTGCGACTAGTGGAACGGATACTTGCGCAGCATCCCGAGCGTGGGTCTATCCTGGACCCTTTCTCGGGCACAGGCACGACAGCCCTCTGCGCGAGCGCGCGAGGATTGACGGCTGCATCGGTCGATATCAACCCCTTCCTGGTTTGGCTCGGAACAGCAAAGACCGCGGTATACGATGACGAAACCCTGCATCGCGCGCGCCAGGCTGCGGGAGAGACGGCATCCCTGATAGAGAAAAAACAGGTGAAGCCCGCGGAGCCGCCACCCATCTCGAACATCGGGCGTTGGTGGGGAGAAGGCTGCCTCTCATACCTCTGTTACCTGAAGGCCGCCATCGATGGGCGCACAGAGCCCGACTCGCATGTGCGCAACCTCCTCTATGTCGCCTTTTGCAGAACTTTGATCCAGCTATCCAACGCGGCCTTCAACCACCAGTCAATGTCGTTCAAACGAGCCGTCGGAGAGGACCAATCTCGCCTATGGAGCGATGCCGCGTGGCAACGTATGGTCTTCGAGAGCAACTGCGCCACAGTTTTGAACAGCGCAGCACAGAACCCTGTCGCCGAAGCGAGATTCATACTCGGCGACGCTCGCGAGATCGACAAGTGCCTCAACACGGCGTACGACCTGGTCGTCACCTCGCCGCCGTACCCCAACAGGGTCTCCTATATACGCGAGCTCCGCCCGTACATGTATTGGCTCGGCTATCTGCGCGACCCAAGGCAGGCGGGGGAGCTAGATTGTCGAGCCGTCGGTGGCACTTGGGGAGTAGCAACCAGTCGTCTGGCCCAATGGGATAGGACGCAGTCATCCTACCTCCCCAGTTTTCTTAGACAGCTAATCTCGAAGGTCGAGCGCGCTAACCGCAAGTCCGGCCACTTGCTCGCTAACTATATCGCAAAGTACTTCGATGACGTCTGGAAGCACGTTCGAGCCATCCGCAGTGTCCTCGAATCCGGGGCCACCGTACACTACATCGTCGGAAACGCCAAATTCTACGACACACTGGTGCCTACGGAACGCCTGTACGCTGACATCTTGGCTGAAGCCGGCTTCGAGAAGCCCCAAATCACCCTCGTCCGCAAAAGGAATTCTAAGAAGGAACTCTTCGAGTTCGACGTTTCCGCCGTGCTGCCATGACGCTTCAACCATCCGCAACGCGCAGCCACGTTCCACCTCCCTGATTGTTCTTGGCGTCCGCTCCCTCATCGCTTGGCCAGGCGCCCGAATGGCTGGCCGGCGGTGATGACGGTGACCGATGCGCGAGCGTGGTAGCCCCGCGGCGCTTCGCAGGTGAAGCGCACCTCGTTGTCGCCTGGGGCCAGGGTCGGGATTTCGCCACGGGGCGCCACCTTCCCCACCAGCGCGCCGCGGGCGTCGTAGTGCCGACAGTCCGAGGGCGAGAGCATCTCGACGTAGGACCCGCTGCGGAGCGCGACCGGGAAGACCAGCCGCTTGCCGCCGACCTCCAGCGAGGGATTCCGAAGTTCGATCTCGGCCACGCGCAGGGTCTTGATCGGGCTGAGGTAGCATCGCACGTTCTCGCCTCGCGGCAGGTTGTTGAAGTAGAGGTTGAGTTCGCTGACGTGGTTTCTGACCAGCGGGGCCCGATAGACGGCGTAATGACCACGGTACGGCCACTGGTAGAGGTGGTAGCGGTCGGCGTCGCGCTCGCGCAGCGGCAGCGCGAAGTAGCGCCAGCCCGTGAAGTCAACCACGACGTAGTGTTCGTCAAGGGTGCGGTAGTACTGGGGCGGGTTGGCGAGCTGGACGTTGAGGACCTCGCCCTTGCCGTCGCCGTGGACCCACAGGCCGATGGCGCCGAACTTCCGCAGGTCGGCGTGGGGCTGGAAGGTCTTGCCAACCCTCGCCCAGGCGCCCCGCCGCGTGGGGCGCCTGCTCGTCGCGGTGTAGCAGCCGCTGACGCCTCCGGCCTTGACCCGCTCGCGCGAAGGCGCCAGGCCGTGGGCGACACCGCTCGCTGCGGCCTCGACAGCGAACTCGCCCTCGCGGGCGAAGTCGGCCAGGACGAGGGCCTCCGGGCTGTCGTATGGCTCGACGCCCCAGAGGGCCTTGAGCCGCACCCGCAAGGGCTGCGCGCCGTGGCGGTTCCGCACGGTCCAGCGCGCCGAGCCATCGTCCAGAGCGGTCACCTTGTGGGTGAGGTAGTCGGTGGGGACGAACTGCCACTCGCCATCTGGCCCGTGGACCAGGCGGAACTCCTCGCCCGGCGTGCGTAGGCGCCGCCTGACGCTCTCGGGGAAGTAGTTGGCGAGGCGAAGCCGCTCGTAGCGGCCGATCAGGTCGAGATACTCACCCTGCCGCGCGTTCCACGGGCGGCTGGGATTGATCGTCTGGAAGGACATTGGCGCGTCGAGAGCGAGCGCCTTCGCACAGAGGTATTCGATCTCGTCGGGCAGTTCGGCGTCGTGGTCGGCGCTCGGCCCCAGGAGCGCCCACCAGCCGAGTTGAGCGGGGAGGAGCGTTGTCCTGCGGTAGTGTTCGGTGGCGGCGCAGTGGGAGTC
>CAYYCI010000331.1:0-5440 GCA_964470215.1 uncultured Planctomycetota bacterium | reverse complement strand
AGCGTGCCAAAGCCCACGCGCCTCGCCCGGCCCTGAGTTCAGGCTTCCTCATAGATGTGCCACCGGGCTCCTCAACTCGAAAGCCTGAGAGCATGAAGGAAACCCGCGCGTGGTCTTGAAGGAGGTCGCTTCTGCCTACACATCGAGGGCCGCACCCAGCCCGATGCCGAGGGATTTGATCGCCGGCGCGTTTTTCCCATAATCTCACACCCCATGAGCAAACGAGGCTTCCGCGGTGTTGCGGAGCACGGCTTCACCATCCGCGCCCTGCTCATCGGCACCGTTCTCTCCGTCTTCCTCAACCTCGCGTGCCCCTACACCGTGCTGGTGATGCACGCGGCGGGGCTGACCTCCGACTACATCACCGCCGGGGCCATGATGCTCCTGTTCGTCCTGGTCCTCCTCGTCAACCCCATCCTGAAACTGTTGTTCGGTCGGAACGCCCTGTCGAGTTCGGAGCTCCTCCTCGTTTACATAATGATGATCATCGCCTCGGCCATACCGACCTGGGGCCTGGTGACGAACATGTTCCACATCCTCACCCGCCCGTTCTACTTCGCCACCCCCGAGAACGCCTGGAACGAGATTCTCATCCCGCTCATCCCGGCGTGGGTGGCACCGCGCGACCCGATGGTCTCCTACTACTTCTACAACGGCCTCCCGGCCGGCGAGCCTTTCCCGTGGCGGGCATGGGCCATGCCGCTCTTCTGGTGGATCAGCCTGATGGTCACGGTCTATTTCGTGATGATCTGCATGATGGTCATCGTCCGCCGCCAGTGGGTGGAACACGAGCGGCTGACCTTCCCCCTGACCCATCCACCGCTCGAACTGGTCAAGGACAACGACACCCACATCGTCCCTCCCCTCTTTCGCACGGCGAAGTTCTGGGTGCCGTTCATCATCGTGTTTTTCATCGTCAGCAACAACGCCATTCGCTACCGCGTGCCGACCTTCCCCGAGATACGCCTGAGCACCTGGTTCCGCTTCTTCCGCAACCGCGTGGCGATCAACTTCTTCTGGAACTTCGCAATCATCGGGGTCACCTACTTCGTCAATCTCGACGTCGCCGCCAGCCTGTGGCTCTTCTCCCTCCTGGCCAAGATCGAAACGGGCATCTTCAGGACCATCGGTTTCCAACTCGAGGGCCGCAACCCCATCCTCACCGGCAGCTGCATCGCAACCTCGCACCAGATGATGGGCGCCGTGATCGTCCTGTGCCTGGTCGTCCTGTGGCGTGCCCGCCACCACCTGCGCGACGTCCTCCGCAAGGCCATCTTCAACTCCTCCGACGTTGACGACTCCGACGAGATCCTCTCCTACCGCACGGCCGTCGTCGGAACGATTCTCGGAATGGTCTTCGTTGTTGGGTGGTTCTCGGCGTGCGGCATGCCGTGGCTTGCAGCGCTGATCTTCCTTGTCGCCGCCTACGCCATCTTCTTCGCCATCACGCGAATCGTGGCCGTCGGGGGCATCGGCTTCACGGCCGGCCCCATGCTCCCCCAGCCCTTCATGGCCTACGCCTTCGGCCACGAGTTCGTCGGGCCGAAGGGCCTGGTGACCATGGCCCTCCAATATAGTTGGGCAGCCGAATACCGCACCTCGGTCATGACCTCGGCCATCAACGGCATGAAACTCGCCACAGGCCGCACACACCAACCTCGACGCGTCTTCCTGGCCATGATGATCGCCATGGTCGCGGGGATGGCCGGCGCCATCTGGATCACCATGCACCTCAACTACACCCGCGGCGGGGCCAACATGCGAATCTTCGGTGTGCCCTGGATGGCCTGGAACTTCGCCGAATACCACCTCAAGAACCCTCTGACCAACAAGATCATCATGCAGCGCTGGGCGTGCACAGGAGTTGGCGCGGTCATCATGTGGCTCCTGGTTTTCCTGCGCCACCGCTTCCCCTGGTGGCCGATCCACTACGTCGGATATGTCGTCGGCGACACGTGGGTGATGGGCCGCGCCTGGTGGAGCGTCTTCGTCGGCTGGCTCGCCAAGTTGATCATCATGCGCTTCGGCGGCGCCGTCGCCTACCGCCGCTATATGCCCATCTTCCTCGGCCTGATCTTCGGCCAGTTGATCTGTGGCGGCTTCTGGATGGCCGTGGACGCCATCGCAGGGAACGTGGACGACTACGTCTTCATCGGCGTCCCCTGACCCCTTTCAGCATTCCCCGCCCTACCACGTTCGGCGCTCCGCATCAGCCCGGATGGCCGCCCAGCCGAGGCTCTTCGGCCCCCTCGGCACTGGTTTTTGCGCAAACGCGGCGCCATTGGGGTGACATTCTCTTGTCGAATGCTGCAACCGCTTCCCGTGGACGATGTTGCGTTTCGTGGGATTGTCCCATTGGGGGCGGGTGGCGGATTACATACTGCCGATCGTGGCATTGTCACCTCCTTTGTCTCCGAACAATTTCATCGTTCGAGAGATCGGCACTCCTCGCGCCGGCGGGGTGGATTGGACCACCACAGGGCCTGGGACGTTCAACTCCAACGACTGCGCCACCCCCCGTGGTCCGGGACGGCTGGGTGGTCGCCTTCCTGAGTTCCTTTCCTGATGGCTTCGACGGAGGGACAAGCCGGGCCGGCTCCCCGATCCCGCTCGCCGGCGGCGCGATCGGGGGCTGGCTCACCGGCTCTGCCGACACGTTCAACAGCCCGAGGATCGTCCCCGACATCAGGCCCGACCTCGGCGACAGTTGCCAGATACTGGACGCCGACGCATTCCGCGGCTCCTTTTCTTCCATAGCACTTTCCACAGTCGAGGAGGGACTTTGCATCGAGGCCAGCCGCCTGGTAGTTGACGGCACGGTGACCATCGTGCCTGAGCCCGCGACCGTTTCGCTCCTCGGCATCGCCATTGTTGCGCTGGCCACACGGCGCCGCAGACGCCTCCGAACGGACCTCAGCGGTCTTATCTGCGACATCGTGCCGCAGTGGCCGCGGGGTGCCGCGCGCGGGGCTTTGACCCAATAAGAACCACTCTGATATAATCTCACCGTCGAGTTCCGCGCGGGCCTGCTCGCATTCTTGCCCGTGGATGGTGGAAGGTGGTCTGGCGTTCGCATCCGTTGGTGGATGAGTTCCCGCGGTCGGTCTTGCTGCCTGTGGCGATCTTGGCCGCCGCTTGCGCGGCATCGGTGGCCTTCAGCGGCCTGGGCTACGGGCTGATCGCCGCCGCCGTGCTGACCGCCTCGCTGGGCCGTTATCTCCTGCCGACGAGTTACGAATTGCGCGAGGACGGGGCGGTGGTGCATTTCCTGGGCAGGGGACGGCGGGTGCCGTGGGGAGAGGTGAAGCGGGTGGAGGTCGGCCGCGACGGGGTCTTTCTTTCGCCCTTCCCCGAGCGCTCGCGGCTCGATTCGTTTCGCGGGACGTTTCTGAGGTTCAATGGGAACCGCGACGAGGTGTTGGGCTTTGTCCACGAGAAGGTGGCAGCGGCTCAAGGCGGCGCTTCGCCACGCCTTCGCCCTTGAAGGGCGCGGGCCGCTGAGCGACGAGGAACGCGCGCTGCTCGAGCGCCTGGCCCTGGCCATCGTGGCGAGGCGGATGGGCGCGCCGGCAGTGCTCTTCCTCTCGTCGCTGCGGCCGCTGAACTACGTGGGCAGCCAGGCCATGATCTTCCTGCGGCCATTCCTGACCCCGCTGTTCAACCCGAAGCAGTATGAGCGCTTGGCGGCCATCCTGGAGCGGCGTGAGGGCATCGCGGCCCTCATCCAGGCCATCGAGGCAGCGCAAGAGGAAAGATGAAACCAGAGGACCTCAACGTCATCGTCGCAACCGATTGCGGCAGCACGACCACGAAGGCGATCCTGATCGAGAAGAAGCCGGAGGGCTATCGCCAGACCTTCCGCGGGGAGGCCCCGACGACGGTCGAGGCACCCTACGAGGACGTTACCCGCGGGGTTCTGAATTCGCTGGCGGAACTGGAAGAGTTGAGCGGCCGCCGCATCCTCGATGGCGAGCGCATCATCACCCCCGCCAGGGGTAACGAGGGGGCGGACATCTACATCTCGACCAGCAGCGCGGGGGGCGGTCTTCAGATGATGGTGGCGGGGGTGGTCAAGCAGATGACCGCCGAGAGCGCCCAGCGCGCGGCGCTGGGAGCCGGGGCAATAGTGATGGACGTCCTCGCCTCGAACGACCAGCGCGCGCCCCACGAGAAGATCGAACTCATCCGTCGTCTGCGCCCGGACATGGTGCTCCTTTCCGGTGGGACGGATGGCGGGACGGTAACCCACGTCGTCGAGTTGGCCGAGTTCCTGGCCGCGGCCAACCCCAGGCCGCGCCTCGGCCACTCGTTCAGGCTCCCGGTCATCTATGCCGGCAACAAGGACGCCCGGCAGGCGGTGGGCGAGCGATTGCGGGAGAAGGTCGAACTGCACGTCACCGAGAATATCCGCCCGGTCCTCGAGCGGGAGAACCTCGGGCCGGCCCGCCGCGAGATCCACGAACTCTTCCTCAAACACGTCATGGCCCAGGCCCCAGGGTATCAGAAACTGATGACGTGGGTCGGTGCGCCTATCATGCCGACGCCCGCGGCCGTCGGCGAGATAATGCAGACGATCGCCCGCAGACAAGGGATCAATCTCATCGGGGTGGACATCGGCGGGGCGACGACGGACGTCTTCTCGGTCTTCGACGGCCAGTTCAACCGCACGGTGAGCGCCAACCTGGGAATGAGTTACAGCATCTCGAACGTCCTGGCCGAGGCGGGGCTTGAGAACATCCTGCGTTGGGTGCCGTTCGAGATAGACGAGACGGACCTCCGCGACCGCATCAAGAACAAGATGATCCGCCCGACCACCATCCCGCAACTCCTCGAGGAGTTGAAGATCGAGCAGGCGATCGCCCGCGAGGCGCTCCGCCTGGCCTTCGAGCAACACAAGCAACTCGCCACAGGGCTCAAGGGCGTCCAGAGGGCGAGAACTATCTCGGACTCTTTCGACGAGAGCCTCGGGGGCGAGAGCATCATCGACATGCGGCGGCTGGGCCTCCTGGTCGGCAGCGGCGGGGTGCTCAGCCACGCGCCGCGCCGCGCCCAGGCCATGATGATGCTCATTGATGCCTTCCAGCCCGAAGGGGTCACGCGCCTGGCGGTGGACAGCATCTTCATGATGCCACACCTCGGGGTCCTCGCCCAGGTCAACGAACAGGCCGCCACCGAGGTCTTCCTTCGCGACTGCCTGATCAACCTCGGCACCTGTGTGGCGATGGTCAACCGGGCCAGGCCCGGAGCCAAGGCATTCGACTACATCCTCGAGAGCGACGATGGGACCCGCCGCGGGAGCCTGAACGTGGGAGAGGTGCGCCTCGAGCCGCTGGCCGACGGGAAGAGGGGCCGCGTGGTGGTCGAGCCGAGCCGCAGGGCCGACGTCGGGGAGGGCCGCGGCCGCCGCCTCGAGGCCGAGGTGGCCGGCGGGGTGGTCGGG
>CAYYCI010000330.1:0-5446 GCA_964470215.1 uncultured Planctomycetota bacterium | reverse complement strand
GACGGGCAGTGGGAGATGCGGACGGCGGCCAGCGGAGAGATGCCGCCCAGAGGGGCCGCCTGGAAGCCGGTCAAGGTGCCGTCGCTCATCTTCAACGTCCCGAGGCAGCCGTTCATGTGGTTCAGGCGGTCTTTCGAGGTCCCGGGCGCGTTCGCTGGCAAGCACCTCTTCCTGCGATTCGGCGGGGTGAAGTTCGTCTCGGAAGTCTATGTGAACGGCAAGAAGGTCGGCGGCCATTTCGGCGGATGGGAGCCGTTCGAGTGTGAGGTGACGGGCGCTGTCCGCTTCAATGCCGCGAACTCCCTCGTGGTGCGGGTTCAGGGCGTCGGCGGAGTGATCGCCCAACCTCTGAACCGTGAGCGGCCGCGCCGGGGCCACACCCTCCTCGACGGCCTCCAGGGCGTGGTCCTGGCGCCCGTCGGCTCCCAATTCTCTACCATCGGCATCTGGCAGCCGGTTCGCCTCGTGGCGCGGGGCGAGGTGTATGTCGAAGATGTCTTCATCAAGACCTCCGTTCGCAGGAAGGAGATCGAGGCCGAAGTCACCCTCCGCAACCTTGCGGACAAGCCCCGGGTCGTCAGCCTCGACGCCTCGGTGGTAAATTGGCCGCGGCACGAAGGCCGACCAGTCCTCGACCTCGGCGAGCGCCGGGTCCGCGTGGCCGCGCGCTCGGTGGCCAAGGAGGTCGTGCGCCGTCGCTGGGAGAACCCCCGCCTCTGGAGCCTCGACAAGCCCAACCTGTACGTCCTATCCGTCCTGTTGAAAGAGGGTGGCGAGCCAATCGAGAGCTTCTCCCAGCGCTTCGGCTTCCGCGAGTTCTGGTGTGAGGGGCCGAACCTGATCCTGAATGGGACGCCGATCCACTTCCTCGCCACGGCCGGCCATCCTCGAGGGGAACTCGACAACGGGCTGAGCAAACGAGCCGCCAAGGACTTCTACCGCCGCATTCGCGAGGCGGGGTGTGTGGCGATGCGGCTCCACGCCAACGTGTGGCCGGAGTGGTGGTACGAGGCCGCCGACGAGGTGGGCATGCCCATCATCATGGAGTCGGCGCTCTTCTGCTACTCGCGCGCCTACGCCCTTCGCAACCCAATCTTCTGGAAGAACTACGGCGACCATCTCGCCGCCATAATCCGCCACAAGCGCAACCACCCCTCCATCGTCATATACAGCCTGGAGAACGAAATCCTCCACTGCGGCGGCGACCGCTTCGCCCCCGAGTGTGAACGCCGCCTGGCCGAGGCCGGCCGCTTCGTCAAGAGGCTCGACCCCACCCGCCCGATCATGTTCGACGCCGACGGCGACCCGGAGGGTGTGGCCGACGTGGTGAATCTCCACTACCCCCTCGATTTCGACCGCCAGAACCTCTGGCCGCAGTGTGCCTGGTGGCTCGAGCGCGGAATGGTCGTCAGAGGTTGGCCCAGGAAGTTTTTCGCCTGGGACAAGAAGAAGCCGCTCTACTTCGGCGAATTCCTGCACCTCCAACACTTCGTCCAGGCCGACAACTACACCACGCTCCTCGGCGACGACGCCTACCTCGGCCACGAGGTCGCCATGGCGCGGTGCAAAGCAGCGGCGTGGGCCATGCAAATCGAAGCCTATCGCGGATGCGAGGTTTCCGGCATGTGTCCCTGGACCCTCACCGAGACAGGCGATTTCCCGAGCCAGAGCAACCCGCGCTACCTGGCAGTCAAGCGCGGCTATCAGAAGACCGCGGCCTTCATGCGCGAACGCCACACCCACTTCTTCGCAGGCGAGACGGTCCGCAGGACAATTGACCTCTACAACGACACCCTCCGCCCCGCTCGGTTGACCCTTCGGTGGAGGCTGGCGGTCGGCGACGAGATGGCCGATTCCGGCCAGCGGACCTTCTCAACCGCTCCCGCGCAACGCATCACCTGCGCCATCGAGGTGCGCATGCCCCGGGTCACCAGGCGAACGCGTGCCACGCTGACCCTCGAGGTTCTCGACGGCGACCGGCTCGCCTTCAGCGAGGACAAGCGCTGGTCGGTTTTCCCGCGCGCGGACCTGCGGGTGCCGAAAGGGCTGACCATCGCCCTCTACGACCGCAACGGTGGGCGAATGGGCGAACTGCTCCGCAAGGCCGGGGCGAAGGTTCTCGAGACCCGCGACCTGGCCCGGTTGCCACGAGCCAATGTTCTGCTCATCGCTCCACACGCGCTCGACGACGTGAAAGGCCCGTCCGGGCCGCCGGTGGTCGGTGGCAGCGGCCCGGCGGCCTCTCTGGCGGCGTTCGTCCGAGCGGGAGGCACGGCCATTGTCCTTGAGCAATCACGGTATCCCGATGGCCTTCTCCCGGCGCGCCTCCTGGACCGCGGTTGCACGATCGCCTTCCGCCGCACGAACGATGCCACGGTCTTTCGAGGGACCGAGGCGGACGATTTCCGCCTCTGGCGGGGCGACCACGTGGTGGCCCGCAAGACCATCGCCAAGCCCACCGGCGGGCGCTTCCTTGCCCACGTGGACTCCGGCGGGCCGGACGGGTTGGTCTATCTGCCGCTGCTGGAGATACGCGATGGCCGCGGTTGCTATCTCCTTTGCCAACTCGCCCTCGGCGAGAAGTTCGGGAGCGAGCCGCTGGCTCAACTGATGTTGCAGAACCTTTTGGCGCGCGCCGACACGAAGATTCCGGCTCCCGGGTCCCTGGCGCTCGTCCAGGAGAGGCTGCCGCTGGCCGAGGCGCTCACCGAGGTCGAAGCGGAGTTCGAGAACGTCTCGGGCAAACTCTCCAGGCTCGACCTTTCGCGCTTCGCCGCATTGCTGGTCGAGGCCGACGCGACCGAAGTCGCTGCCAATGTCTCGCGGCTGCGCCGCTTCGTCGAGCGGGGCGGGCGGCTGGTGCTCCACGCGGCAACCGCCGACGGGCTGCGGCGCCTCCGAGCGCTCCTTCCCGAACCGCTTTCCGCCCAACGGAATTCGTCCGTTCCGGTGAATATCGCCCAACGGGACCCGGTCATCGCCGGCCTGACCAACCAGGACCTCTACTGGTACGGCGACCGCTCCGGTCTGACCTGGCGGGTGCGAACCCCGCTGGCGGTGGACGTGTGCGACCACGTGGTCATGGGGCGGTTGCCGGGGCCCGACGCCTGCCAGACCGTCCAGGCCGAGAAGATGAGGCCGCTAGCGGGAGACCCCCAGTTCAGACCCGACGGCGTTTACATGTACGCGGCCGCGACCATCGGAACCACGATGAACTTCCCCGGCGACGGCGACTATGCCTTCATCGTCAGAGGCAGCGGCACCCCCGTTGCCGGCGTGTATCCTCAGATCGCCATCTCGATAGATGGCCAGCGTCGGGGCAGTGTGATGATCGCGGGAGAGCAATCGGGCGAGTATGCCGCGGCCATCCGCGTCCCGCGCGGCCGCCACGACATAGCCTTGGCCTTCGTCAACGACGCCTGGGCGCCGGAGCGAGGCGAGGACCGCAACGTCTCGCTCGACCGCCTGCGCGTGGGGCTGCTGCCCCCGATGAAGTCGAGGCCGCTGTTGAACCCGGCCGCCCTCGTCCGCGCTGACCTCGGAAAGGGCTTCATCCTGCTCGACCAGGTGCGGTGGGACAAGCGCCCCGGCGACGCGAGGGCCATGCGCTATCTCTCGAACCTGTTGACCAACCTCGGCTGCGCCTTCGCCAGCCCCAGTGGCGTGGTCGCGCTCAGCGGCGACGCCTTCAAGCCGAAGGACGGCGTGCGGCTGGCCACGGTGCGCAACGGCGTCGTCAGCATGGGCACAAACGGCACCGTGGCCACCAGAGTGCGATTCGCCACCGACGGCACCTACGCCTTCGCCGTCCGCGCCTGGGGCACGAAAGCGGCGGGGGAATGGCCGAAGATTGCCCTCGCCATAGACGGCCGCCAGGTCGGCGAGGTGATGCTCCGCAGGCCGGGATGGCACAACGTGGGCCTGAGCGCCCAGGCCACGGCCGGCGACCACGAGGTCGCCCTCTCGTTCACCAACGACTACTACGACCCGCCCGAGGACCGCAACCTGCGCATCGGCGTCCTGCGCATACGCAAACTCCGCTGACGCTCCCAACGCACGGCATCGCTCGGTGCGCGCGAAACCGACGCACTCCAACTGTGGCTCGTGGCCCTCGGCCCGTCAGTGGGCTGAGAGGGTCGTCAGGTGCCGCTGGCGAGATCAATCCCGACCCTCTTGGCGTAGGTTTTCCTCGCGCCGTTCTTCATGGTGATTTCGATTGTGGCCTCGATGGTGAATCGCGGCAGGGCCTCGGGCAGGTTCGGCGCGGCGATCTTCAGCGACACTTCGGCCGGCTCCTCGAGAACTGCGGCATCGAGGACGTCTATGCGGTCGGCGGCGCGGGGCCGGCTGGTCCATCGCGGGCCGGAGCCCACGGTGAAACACAGGAACTTGCGAGGCCTCCCGACCGAGACCATCTCGTCGATCACCACGCGGCTGGCGTTGCTGTCAATCATCTCCTGGGGGCGTTCGCCCACCAGGCGCTCGATGGTGATCCTGCGGTTGCTGGAGTTGAGGTCCACGGTCTCGCCGGTCTGGCCACCGGGCTTGGAGGCCAGGTTGGCGATCATTCCCAACTTGCACTCCTCACACCCCTCGAGGCAAAGGACGGCGTCGAGGCCGGCCTGGACCGCCACGAGTGGGACTTCCACGCGGCGCGCGTCGAGGACCAGGCAGGTTTGCTCGATCGAGCCTGCCACGACGAGCATGCCGCCCTCGACGCCACAGGTGCGCCGCTCGTTCCGCCCATCGAAGACGATCGGGAAGGTTTGTTCGCCGTGGCGCTCGTCGGTCCGGACGAAGTGGAAGAGCTTGCCCAGGTGGATGACGCGGACGTTGTCGTGGCCGCGGTTGTAGATGAGGGGGACGATTTTCCAGAAACCTGGGTGCCGCGGCGAGCGGAAACCGATGTCGGTCTTGTGTTCGGCGTTGGGATCGAGCGAAATCTCGGCGCCGGGGGCGATCACGAGCGTGACCCCATCGCGCGGAACCTCCACGCTGTCGGCGACCACGTACTTCCCGGCCAGCACGAGCGTGTTCCACGCATGCGCCATGGCCCATTCCATTGCGAGTTGGGCATCGGAGCTCTGAAAGAGGACCTTCGCTCCATCGAAAGAGCGAACGACCGTGTGGTCGCCTCCCCTGGAGACCAGCACCGTTTCGTCCTTCCAGGAGTCCCCCCCGGCCCCCACGGCCGCGATCAGCGCGACAGTGGCGAACAAGAAGGGTTCGGCGTTGCGTGCGCTCACCGCGGTTCTCCTTCCCGACGCGAGCGAGCTCGTCGAAAACGGTCCAGACCTTCGCCAACGGCGCCGGCGAGTCCAACACAGCGCCGAGCGATTGTCAAGACACAAACAGACCCCGTCCCCGACCTGACCTCCTGGCCGCGGCAACATGGTGTAAAGTTTTTGTGTGATTTTTCGGGTCGAGGCTCCCGGACGTGGGCCTC
>CAYYCI010000329.1:0-5451 GCA_964470215.1 uncultured Planctomycetota bacterium | reverse complement strand
CTGTTGCCCCAGTAGTAGCCGGAGATGGCCCCGAGGGTTCCGACGCCTCCGAGGCCGTGGAGCATCTCGACGACGAGGGTCCTGGCCCCCTGTCTTGCGGCCCCGATGCCTGCGGGGGCGCCGGCGGTCCCGCCCCCGATGACCACCACGTCGTAGCGCCCGAGGACCGGGAGGGGGCGCTCTTCGGCGGGGACCGTTCGCCTGGCGGGGAGGGCCGGCCGGAGGCCGGCGAGGAACTCCGCCACGTCGCCCTCTGCGGCCGGCTCGGCCTTCCGGCCCGGGAGATGTGGATTCCTGGGAGCGGGCAGTCTGGCGGCCTCGGCGGCAGCCGCCTTGCCCAATCGCTCGCCCATCCCGATCAGGGCCAACGGGCGGAGGAGCCTGGCCGCTTGTTCGCGCGAGATGTCGGCGCACCCACCCAGGACCATCAGCCGCTCGACCCCGCCCGGACGGAACGCTCCCAGGTCGAGCGCGTCCACCCCCCGCCACTGACCGCTCTCGCTCTTTTGGCCGATCATCGGGTCGGGAGGGACGAAGAAGAGAACGTCGGAGGCGAATTGTTGCTCTGGGTGCCAGGTCAGGTCGCGGGCCTTCTGTTCGGCCTCGGCTCGCGCGTGGTATGACCCGTCGCGGAACGGAATCTTGAAGGTGTAGGCCGTGATCGCAAAGGCCCGGGCGCCTCCGCGGCGTCCGCCTCGGCGGAACGGCGGCTCGATCGAGCGGACCATCAGGCGCTGGTCCTCGAGCGGCTCGCCTCCGATGACCACCCGCTGGACCGTCAATTCGCCCGACGGGAAGGGTCGGAACCGGGCGCCGGCCAGGCGGGCCAGGACCGCGCGCTCGGTCGCGTCAATAACGACCTTCCCCAGGATGGCCTGGCGCCCGGCCCGATTGGCGACGACCACGCCGCAGGGCTTCCCTTCGGCGTCGAGGACCAGGTCGGTCGGGTAGGAGCAGTAGAGGAACTTCACCCCCGCATCCACGAGTTCCTGGTCCAGCACCCTCTTGAGATGAAGTGGCCGGACGGGTGGGAAGGTCGGTCTTGCTTCTTTCTTTTTCTGGCCGGGTGCCACGACGACCAGTTCGCCGAGGAGCAGGCGGGTCGCTCCTTCTCGCCGTCTGACGCTGAACTTCAGGAAGCGCGCCCGTGCGCCGACATCGAACCCCGCGGCGATGGCGGGCACCGTGTCGGAATTGAGCGAGGGGCGGTCGTTGACCTTCTCGCCGGCTGCCCGCCAGGTCTTGCCGTCCTCGCTGACCGCGAGAGCGACCGACTGGAAGAGGTAGTCTTTCGAGTGATAGACCATGGCATAGGCGCGCTCGACCGGCTTCACCTTGCCCAGGTCAACCGTGATCTCGACGTTGCCGGGATACTCGACACTCTCGGAGACGGCGGTTGACCACTTGCCATCGGAGAGGAGGGAGGGCGGGGAGGTGTCGCGATGACGGCCGGCGGAGCGCAGGCTGGCCGTGTAGCGGAAAGGCAGGGTGTTGCCGAATTCATCGAGGCTGGTCGACCGGGCGGTGAAAATCTTCTTGGCCAGCGGGGTGTCGGGCGTCTCGCCCTCCTCGAGCCACAGGCGGAGCGTGGCGGCCATGTCCTCGCCGAGATAGGGATATGGCGCGGCCAGGAAGACCTTCGCTCCCGCTCTGGCGGCGGCAGCCGCCGCGGCCACTGCGCCAGTGGTTCCCCCGACGACCACCACGTCGGCCTCCTCGGCAATCGGGATTCGCCTCGCCGACTCGACCACCCAATCGGCCGCGGGCGCGCAGACCGCCACTGCGAGAAGCAAGAGCGGAAAAGGACGAAGACATCTCATAGGTGGCTCTCCCTTTCGAGCGCGGGACGAAGGGGTTCTTGCTGCTCGATATTACATGGGAGGCGAGATGGAAAGCAAGCGTCGCGCGCCAAAAAGGCTTGCTCATTCTTCCTTCGAGACTTCAACCCCGCCGCCATCCGGTGTCGGACTACGAAGCCGCGCATCCCCGGTTCGTAGTTCCGCCTTCGGGCGGTCTCGGTTGACCACGCGCGGCTTGTCGCTTCCCGGTTTCGCGCCATTCGGCCCGAGCCCGGGTTCTCACGCGCCGCCTAGCCTCGGAATGCCTCGGCGGGTCCCCAGGGAGCGAGGCCAACCGTCACGTAACTGTTTATCGCCGTGTCGCGCTCGCGGTAGGCGAAGCGCCACATCCGCCTGACCATCTCGTGGACGACTTCCCGATAGGCGGGGTCAGCGGCGAGGTTGCGCATCTCGTGGGGGTCGGAGCGCAGGTCGTAGAGTTCGTCGAAGTCGAAGCCGTTATAAACATACTTGAAGTCCTTCGTCATCACCGAGCGCTGGGTGAAGTAGAGTTCGACCCCGTTGCACTGGGTGAAGATGGCGTCGCGCCAGTTCTCCGGCTTCTCGTCGCGCAGGAACGGCACGAGGCTCTGGCCGGAGAACTCGCGCTGGGCCTCGACCCCGGCCAGTTCCAGAAATGTCGGGGCGAAGTCGGCCAGCGAGACGAACTCCTCGACCCTCCGCCCGGGATTCCTCAACCCCGCGGGCCAGCGAACGACCGCCGGGACACGGTAGGCCCCTCGGAAACACGGGATGCCCTTGGCGAAAAGCCCGTGGTCGCCGCAGTAGTCGCCGTGGTCCGAGCAATAGAGCACGAGTGTGTTCTCGGCCTTTCCCGTGGCCTCGAGGGCCTCGAGCACCCTGCCGAACAGTTCGTCGAGATAGGAGCAGTAGGCCCAGAAGTGGCGGATGCCCTCGCGGACCTCCCGCTCGGTCATCTGGTCCCAGATGGTGCGACGCATGCGCTGGTAAATGCGCGGCTTGTCGGAAAGGTCGTCGGAGTAACTCGGCGGGAGGGGCACATCGTCGAGGTCGTAGAGGTCGAGGAAGCGGCCCGGGACGCGGTAGGGGTCGTGTGGGCCGACCAGGCCGACGAACATGCACCACGGCTCCCTCTTGCGGCCGACGCGGTGGAGTGCCTCGACGGCCAGTTCCACCGTCTTCTCGTCGTGGCGGTTGCCCTCGTCGTTGCGGCCGTACATGGTGTAGGTGTGGTACCCCGGCCTGAGGGCCTGGCCCTCGCCGCGGGTGGTCGGCTCGGGGGTCCTGGCGATTTCCTGGTAGCGCGCCCAGTCTATCTCGTGTTCGCGGGGCTTGTGGGCCGTCACGAACAGTTCTTCGTTCCAGCCGCGGTCTGCCGGGGTCTCCAGGACGCTGACGTGCCACTTCCCACTCCAGACCATGTGGTAGCCTGCCTGGGCGAGGTCCTCGCTCCACAGGCGCACCCCCTCGGCGAGGCCGCGAGTGAGCGCCTGGCCATTGCACACGTTGTTCCACACCCCGCTGCGGCTCGGATAGAGGCCGCTGTGGAAGGTGGCGCGAGAGGGACAGCAATGGGGTGACGGACAGAAGGTCTCGGCGAAGGTCACCCCTTCCTTGGCCACTTTCGCGACGTTCGGGACGATGGCCGGATGCTCCGGCAACACGGTGTCGCCGCGCTGATGATCGGTCATCACCACGAGGATGTTCGGTCGCTCCACCTTCGCTCCCTTCCGAAATCACGGGGCCGGAGTCTTGAAACAGGGCAGATGCATGCTTCTATCAAATGACGCGGTTCTTTTCCAGTTGCAAAGCCATGGGGCATCGGATAGGATTCGGGCCAGAGGCCGAGGATGATGAAAAGACTGAAGACGGCTGCCGCGATTGTCGTGTTGGCTGGCTTCGTTGTCGGGCTGGCGGTCTTCTGGCGGGCGCCGGGGACGAATCTCCCTGACCTCCTGCCCGGCGAGGAACGCCAGTTGGCCAGGGTTCTGGAGGCCTGCCGCAGCGGGCGGCTGGATGAGATCTCTTACGGCCACACCGAGGCAGTGGTTCAGATCGGCGGGAGGGCCGTGCCCCACATCGCCGCGGAACTTGCCCGCTGGCAGCCCGGCAGGCCGGAGACGGGCACCGCTCGCGGAGCCGTCCTGGTGGATATCCTCTATCGCCTGGTGCGGCGGTTGCCGCCGCAAGACCCCGGCCGCGACGGCGGGTTGGATGCCATATGCCTGTGCCTCAGCCCGCGATACCGCAGCGCCGACCTCAAGCACGACAGGAAAGTGGCCGCGGCGGCACTCGCGGCCCTCGGCACCATCGAGCGCCTCCCCGCCCTGCACGAACTCCTCGAAGGCCTCCAGGCCCGCGGAACTACGGACAACGAGGGCCTGGCCGACTATATCGGGCGGACCATCGCCTCGCTGGAGGGGGCCAAGCGCCCAACCCCTCCTCCCAGCCTCTGTTGGTTGCCCTTGCCGGATGGAACGTGGAAGCGAGGCTTCAACGATCCGCTGGCGCGGTGAGGATCACCCCGAAGGCGCCTGTCTTGGCGGGGGCTGTTTCAGGTTGTAGAGCGCGACCCCGCTCAGTGCGCCCGCGACCACGAGCAGCCCCACGGCGAGAATGAAGCCGTTGGCCGCCTCGACCTTGACCATCTCCCCGAACTTCCGGTCCATCGCGTCCTCTAACCCCGGCGGCATGGGTTGGCCTCGCGCCGCTGCTGGGCCTGCCCCCGCGCCCTGCTTCTTCGCGTCGCGCTTGACGTCGGAGTCGACCTTCACCATCAAGGCGAAAAGGAGCACGACGGCGCAGATGGCGGCGGCGAGCCCGCCCGTGGCGCCCACCTTGCCCTTGACCAGGCAAAGCACGAGGCCCGCGACGACGGCGAGCGCGGCCAGGACCGCGAGCGCTTCCGGGTCCACCCTGGGCGCGTCCTCATCCCCTTTGGCCTGCGCGCCTGCGCCCCTTTCGCCCAGGTTGGCCAGTTCCTTCAGGTCGCTGCCCATCTGGGCCTTGCCCCCGACAACGAGAGTGAGCCCTCTGACCGTCAGGACCCGAGTCCCCGCACACGAGATGTGGAAGAAGGGCAGTAGGAAACAAAGCAGGGTGACGCCGAAAGCGCCTGCGGCGAACTTCTTCATCGGCCCCTCATTCGCCGCCGACCGGGCGCGACGCCCGGGCATGCGCGGGGGTGGCGGCGGGCCGGGGCGGGGCGGCGCCCCGGGCACCGGCGGGGGTTGGGCATGCTCGGCTGGTGGGACCGGTGGCGGCGACGCCGCCGCGGCCGGTGTCTTGAAGACCTTCTCGCATTTCGGGCAGCGGAAAGAACGCCCCGCCGCCTCGTCGGCGACCTTCAACTGCGTCTTGCAGTGTGGACATCGCACAGTCATTCCAGACCCCTCGGAATAGCGAGACCCTTGCCCCCACGAGACAGCGGCAGCCTATCACATGCCCCGGGCGCCGTCAAGGCTGCTTTCCCTCGGGGCCATCCGGTTGCGGAGACTCATAAGCACACCGCGGCTCGGGCCTTGTCCCCCACAGCGCGATCAGAGGGGCTCGTCTCCGTCCGCGAGATGGCAAGATTGTGATTTCAGCGGCGCGGCTTGAGATGGAGGGTGGCCTTGACCAGGTTGAACTG
>CAYYCI010000328.1:0-5452 GCA_964470215.1 uncultured Planctomycetota bacterium | reverse complement strand
CGAGCCGACGCGGGAGCAACGGCCGCATCCTCGTCGTCACCAACCTCACCCCCACCACCCACACCCTCACCCTGGCCAGCGCCTGTGAGGACGTAGCGGCGCGGCGCATCCTGGCCGAGCCCCTCTCCATAGGACCCTACGGCGTCAGGCTCCTGAGGATAAACGACTGAGCAATGGACCCCCTCGACCGCAAACTGCTCGACAGGCTCCAGGAGGGACTGCCGCTGGTTTCGCGCCCGTTCGAGGCCGTCGCGCGAGAACTCGGAACCAACGAAAGCGCCGTGCTCGAGCGGCTGCGGGAACTCGCCGCCAGGGGCCTTCTGCGACGCCTCGGGCCGGTCATTGACCCGAAAAAGGTGGGGCGAGTCGGCACCCTGGCCGCCATGGCTGTCCCAGAGGAGAGGATGGAGGAGGTGGCACAGATCGTCTCGGCATGGGATGGGGTCAGCCACAACTACCTGCGGGAGCCGCTCCGAGGCCATTGCCCCTACAACCTGTGGTTCACCCTGAGCGCCGAGAGCCCGGAGGCCCTCGAGGAAGCCATCGCCGAGATCGAACGAAAGACCGGCCTGGCCGTCATCCGGTTTCCCACAAGGCGAATGTTCAAGATCGGGGTGCGCTTCAACCTGAGCGAGACCAATGGATGAAACCGACAGGAAGATACTTCTGGCCACCCAGGATGGCCTGCCGCTGGTGCCGGAGCCGTTCGCGGCGGTCGCCCGACAACTCGGCCTGAGGGAGGAAGCGGTGTTGAGCCGCCTGGCCGGGATGCTCGAACGGGGCGAGGTCCGCCGCCTCGGCGCCTCGCTCGCACACCGCCGGGTCGGCTTCGAGGCAAACGTCATGGCCGTCTGGCGGGTGCCCGGGGACGCAGTGGAGACGTTCGGCCGGGCAGCCGCCAGTTTCCCCGAGGTCTCCCACTGCTACGAGCGGCCCGCCAGCCTCGAATGGCCCTACAACGTCTATGCCATGGTCCACGGCCGCACCGTGGGCGAGTGCCAAAGGGTGATAGACCAGATTTGCCAGAGGACCGGGCAGAACGACTACGTCGCCCTCCTGAGCACGCGCGAGTTCAAGAAGACGTGGAGCCGCATCGGCCCATGAGCGCCGTCCGGCTGGTCCACAAGAAGTCCTCCACCTTCCACGATTTCCCCTACCGCGGGCCGAACCGCAAGTGTATCCACTGCTGGATAATCAACGTCACGCCGCCCGGATTCAGCCATTGCGTCCACCAGTGTCTCTACTGCTACGCGCGCGACGCGATCTTCTCGCGGGACTCGGGTGGGTACCTGGAGGTTTACGACAACCTTCCCGACCTGGTCGCCCGCGACCTCGAGCGGCTGAGGCTCTGCCCGCCCGTCTCGATATCCAACACCACTGACCCTTGCCAAGCGGTTCCGGAACTGCGTGCCGAGGTGCGGCGGCTCGTGGGGTTGCTCGTCGAGAGGAGCATCTCGCTGCTCATCGTCACGAAGGGCGATGCGAGGTTCCTCCTCGACGTTCCGGCCTTCGCCACCCATGAGCGCCTTGTGGTGGCGACAACGATCGAGGGGCCGCCGGAGGTTCTGGAACTCCTCTCGCCCCGCGCTCCTGCCTACGAGGAGCGGCTGGCCAGCGTCCAGCAACTAGCGCGAGCGGGGGTGCGATGCGTGGTCCGCCTCGACCCCGTCTTCCCCCATCTCTACCAGGCCCTCTACGGCTCACGATGGCGCGAGGCCATCGAGGGCGTGGTCGAGGCATTCGCCGCGGTCGGCTCTCGCCACGTGATCTGCTCGACAGGGCGCCTGAGCAAGAAACCCCCGCCCAGATGGCAGGCGCCGACCTCCTTCGACCGAATGGTCGGCCTGGTGGCCGGCATGGACCGCTCGCTGGGCGAGCGGTTCGCCCGGGACTACGTCTTCGACCGCTCAGGCACCTCGTGTGGATACCTCTGGCGGCGGCCCGAGCGGCTCGAGTTCCACAGGTGGCTGAGAGAACGTTGCGAGGCGGTGGGAATGACCTATGCGACGTGTCAGGAGACCCGCGCCGAGGAGACCGACAGCGCGGGACTGGCCTCCTGCGAGGGCTTTCCGCTGCCGTTTTGCCAGAAGGGCCTCGATGGGCGCTTCGAGCCGATTGAAGGATGCACCGCGCTCTGCCACGAGAACTGCCGAGGGAAGACGAAGCCGCCCTGTGGCAGGCCCGAACTGGTGAGCGCCGAGCCCCTCAGGCTCTCGCTCCTGCGCTGAAAAGCACTCGGCCCGAGGCCAGGTAGGCAGGCGGGGTCCGGGCTGGAAGGGCTCGCGGTCCCGGACCCCGCCACTGGAAGAAGGCTACTTCTTCCTTTTCTTGGTGGTCTTTTTCTTCTTCTTGGTTGTCTTCTTGGCCGCTTTCTTGGTGGCCTTCTTTTTCTTGGTCACCTTTTTCTTGGCGGCCTTTTTCTTGGTGACCTTCTTTTTCTTGGTCACCTTTTTCTTGGCGGCCTTCTTCTTCGTCGCCTTCTTTTTTGCCAAAGTGTTCACCCCCTTTCAGTGGCGAAAACCGAGCCTCCAGAAACGACTCCAAAACACGAGAACGCCCCGTCGGCGTTCACTCTCGGTCCTTAAGCGCCTTCCGACAAAGGTTGAGGAGTTCTGCCCGCGAGACCGGCTTGTCCAGATACGCGCAAGCCCCTCGCTGGAGGGCCTGCTGCCGCGTCTCCTCGGTGCCGTAGGCGGTCATGATGACCACCTTCGTCTCCGGGCTCTCGCGCGCGATCTCGTCGAGGAGACTCAAGCCGTTCCTCCGCGGCATCTTCAGGTCGGCCAACACGAGGTCCCAGGCCCGCTCCGCAACCCACCTGGCCGCCTCGTGGCCGTTTTTCGCTGTCGCTGTCTCGTAGCCCGCCTTGCGGAATATCTTCTCGAGCGTCGCTCGCAGCGTATCGTCGTCGTCAACGATCAACACCGACCGTTTATTTTCCACCATGCCGATCTCGGCGAACTTTCAAGACCTCTCGATGTTGGAAGTTGCAACGAGCGTGCCAGAACGAAAGACGACCGGACGCCGAGACCTAAGCACACCCGACAAGAAACCTTACGCGACCGAGGCCACGCGCCCACGCAAATAGCAACGGCCGCATTAGCGACAGAATGTCAGAGGGGGCGCGACAGAATGTCGCACTAGAGCGGCAGGTCCAGCCTTTTTCGCGCCTCGAACCAGGCGCGGCGCTCGAAGCCCGCTCGCCTCGCCAACTCGAGCGCCCGGGCGAAGTAGCGTCCTACCTCGCCGGGGCGATGCGCGTCGGAGGCGAAGACCACCGGCAAGCCAGCCCGCGCACACCGCCGGAGGAAATCCTCCGAGGGGTACTGCTCGCCGACAGGCTTGTCGAAACCCGCCGTGTTCAGTTCGATGGGGATGTTGCGCCTGGCCGCCTCGTGGCAGGTGGCCGCGACGAGTTCCGACCAATCCCCTTCGGGCCGATAGCCGAATTTCTTGATCAGGTCCACGTGGCCCACCACATCGAAAAGACCGCTGCGAATCGCCTCGACCACCACTCCGAAATACCGCTCGTACAGCTCCCCGATGTCCCATTCGGCGTATCGTGCCACCTCGGCCGGGTGGTCGAACGCCCAGCCGTCGAGGAAGTGAACCGAGCCGATCAGGTAGTCGAACGGCCACGAGGCCGCGATGTCCTCGACCTCGCGCTCCTGGCCTGGGATGAAGTCCGCCTCGCCGCCGAGCAGGATCGCGATCCGGCCCGCATACCGTTCGCGTAGCCGCTCCACCTGCCCGACCGCCACGTCCAGTTCCTCCCGCGTCAGGTTCACCTTGTACGGCACGGGGATCCGCACCGGGAGATGGAACGAGAATCCCACACCCGGCATCCTGAGCGCGATAGCGCGCTCGACATAGTCCTCGAGTTCCCCTTCCGCGTGGCCACAGAACCGCGAGTGGAGATGCAGGTCCGCGGGCAACATTTCATTCCTCTCGCTTCATCCCCTCAGAGCCATCCTATCGGCCCCTCGGCCACCTGTCAAAGCCCGCCCGTTCCGAGGCCGACCACCGGCTTTCTCCACAGTCTCTGACTTTCCAGCCTGTCCGCCGTTGTGTTGAAACCTCGCTGTCCATCTGTGGCAAGTTCCCACTGGCGGCGATCTGGGGTTTCATCTGGGTGGCAGGGACTGGCATCGTTCCTTGACAGGGTTAGCCGGGGTTCTATAATCGCGGCCAGAAGCAAGGGCGGCGCGATGCCACGGAAGTTCGTCGAGGATATCCGGCCCGGCGATAGCATTGAACAAGCATTCCTCGTCCGCGAGAAGAACCTGCGGACAAGCCGCAGCGGCTCCCTCTACATTGACCTGGAGTTGATGGACAAGACGGGGGTGGTCCCCGCGAAGTTCTGGGATGCTTCCCAGTTGCTCTACGAGTCGTTCGACCGCGGGGACTTCGTGGCCGTGAAGGCGATCGCCGAGACCTATCGCGATAAACTCCAACTGGTGGTGACGCATCTGCGGCGACTGGAGCCGTCGCAGGCCGATATCGCGGAGTTC
Source organism: uncultured Planctomycetota bacterium (assembly GCA_964470215.1). Taxonomy (GTDB): domain Bacteria; phylum Planctomycetota; class PUPC01; order DSUN01; family DSUN01; genus CAYYCI01. The sequence goes on along the minus strand of CAYYCI010000328.1, from coordinate 941 downwards.
CTGCCCCAGACGAAGAAGGGTGTCGGGGCGCTGGTCGCGCGTCTCCGCGAGGTAGCCGCCGCGGTGGGGAATCTGCATCTGCGGGCGCTCCTGGACTCGTTCCTCGGCGACACGGAGTTCATGGCGGCCTTCACGACGGTCCCCGGCGGGGTCTCGATCCACCACGCCTGCCTCGGAGGATTGCTCGAACACACGGTGGCGGTGGTCGAACTGGCCCTGGTCGTCGCCGAACGCTATCCGAATCTGGACCGCGACCTGCTAGTGGCGGGCTGCATCCTCCACGACGTGGGGAAGGTCGAGTCGCTCGATTGCTCGCGGGGCTTCCGCTACACGGATGCTGGGGGGCTGATCGGGCACCTGCCGCTCGGGGCCTCCATGGTGGAGCGGAGGGCCGGTGAGATAAGCGGCTTCCCGCGCCACTTGCTCGACCTCCTGCTCCACATGATTCTCAGCCACCACGGCGACTACCAGTATGGCTCGCCCGTCCTGCCGGCCACGGCCGAGGCGGTCGCTCTCCATTACCTCGACAACCTGGACGCGAAACTCAATGCGTTCGAGACGGCGCTCCTGGCCGACATAGACGAGGCGGACGATTGGACGGGCTGGAGTCGGGTGTTCAATCGTCGGCTCTTCAAGGGGCGGCCATGAGGCCCTCGCGCGGGCGGGTTCTCCAGGTGGGTGCACGGGCTGAAAAGCCTGAGACTGTGGAGGAAAAAAAGCGTGCGTGCTGTCGAAGGAGGCCGGGCCGTGTGGGCTTTGGCACGCTTTTGTGCACCGTGGCTTCCTGATGCAGGCGAGAAGGAAAAAATGCTCTCTCGAGAGGACACCAAGGGGTTCGATGTGCGGGGCTTCGGGGCGAAGGGTCGAAGTTGCCAGCCAGGGCATACTTTTCCTTCTCGCCTGGCAATTGATTGCGGTGCAAAAAGCGTGCCAAAGCCCAC
>CAYYCI010000327.1:0-5476 GCA_964470215.1 uncultured Planctomycetota bacterium | reverse complement strand
CGGGGCAGCCGGCGGCGCGGAGCGCCGCGACCATCGAGCGGCTGTGGTCGCAGGGCACCACGTTGTCGTTTGCCCCGTGGATGCACCAGGAAGGGAGATTGAGCAGATTCTCGGCGAAAAAGACGGGGCTCTCGGTGGCCTCGATGAACTCTTTCTTGGGGGTGAGATAGGTGGGGTTGACCTCGCCCCAGAGCCAGAGTTTTTCCCACACGCGGTGGTCGGCGTTGCCGCAGATCGGGCCGAGGGCGGCGAACAGGTCGGGGTAGTGGACCCCGATCTGCCAGGTTCCGGAGCCGCCCATCGAGACGCCGTAGAGGTACACGCGGTCGGGGTCCACGCTGTAGAGTTTCTTGACCTCGGCGATGACTCGGACGACGTCGGTCTCGCCCCAGAGTTTGTAGTCGGTGTTTCCGCGGCCGTCGGGCGCGACGACTATGCAGTCCTCGATCTCGCGGCGCGGCCTGCCCATTTTGTAACTGCCGCCCAGGCCGTGGAGTTGGACCACGAGCGGCCATTTCTTCTCGGGGGCGTAGTCGCGCGGGAGCCACACCGAGTAGGGCTGTTCGGTGTTGTCGAGGTTGCTGTGGTAGTGGTGGACGGTGACGGTGCCCGGCTTGCCCTGTTGGGCGACCAGCGGGGCGTGAAGCGCGAGGGCAAGAGCGAGGGCGCTGAAACAGGCGGCTCGAAGACGCTCCGTCGTGGTTGCCTTGCCCATGCGCTACTCCAATTGCTCGACGCGCAGTTCCGGTTTGCCGTCGGGCTTCACGGTGATCTTCAGTCGTTGGCGCCGGGTCAGGAGCGGTCGGCCTGCGGAGTCGGTGAGCTCGGCGGTGAACTCGATGGTGCCCGGTCCGGGCGCGAGCCATTGGGTTTCGGCGTGTGGTCGGCCTTGCGGGCCGCCTTCCTGTGGAGAGGGGCGACAGGCCGGCAGCGCCACGTTGCCTGAGGCGGCGACCGAGGTGCCGGCCTCCGCACGCCATCGCACGGAGGCGCCGCGCAGTGAGTAGCATGGCATCCAGCCGGCGACGGGGGAGCGCAGGCCGCCGTCGAACCACGTTTTCACGACCGTCTTGTTCTTCTCGCGCCTCACCTGGTGGCCGGGGGGCTTCAGGCTGAACGGGCAAAGGGCGGGCCGGAGGGCGGTGAGCAGGTCGTCGTTGGCCTCGAAGGCGAAGCCGACGATCGCACACTCGCTCCGCCGATTGGCGTGGCCACAGCGGGTGGCCACGGAGCGGGCGATGCTGGCCAAGTCGCCGGGGTTGGCGGGCTGGAGGTGGTCGAGGACGACGATTGCCTTGCGAGGGATGCGCCGGCGGCAGTCGTCCAGTTTGCGGGCGAAGTCGTCGTCGCCACGCCTGACCGCCGAGGTCTGGAGGCGGAGGGCGACGAAGTCGAAGGCCTCGGGGTCGGATTCCGCGGCCTGCCGCTCCGTGCCGACTGGCAGGCGTGGTGTCGTCCGCCGCAGGACGGCGGCGACGGCTCCGGCGGCCGGGCCATCAACGAGCCAGCCCCAGATGCAGGGGTGCCACGCGGCCTGTGTGGCGAGGTCGGCCAGCATTGCCTCGAGGGCCTCGGCGTCGAGCGCGGCGGGCGCGGGAACCTCGACGAGGGCAATCGTCCCCGCGGCGTCGCACCGCTCGAGCACCTCGGGCAATGGGAGTTTGGACAATTCCTCCTGGGTGCCGAGGCGGACGCTTGCCGGGTTCGGGTTCAGGAGCCAGGCGCCGGGCACGTGGGTGGCCACCGCGGCCAGCCGCGTCCACTCCCCGCCGACGACCCACCGCTGGCCCTCCACCTGGACCGCTCTCAGGCCGATGTGGCGGCGGCACTCGCTGATCAACTCGTCGGTGCGGGTGGTGACGCTCACCAGGAGGGGGTAGAGGCGGGGGCTGTCGTGGCGCCAGAGGACGGGTTCGCGGATTTGTGCGATTTCGGCAAACTGGGCGGGGCGCTGGGGTTCGGCGCGGAAGTCGCGCCGGCGCTGCCACATCGGGCGCTGCTCGCCGGCCCGCCACAGTTTCATCCACAGTCGCCCATCGAATCTGGCGCCGGAACGATTGACGACCTGGGCGTCGAGTTCGACCACCGCGCCGCTGGGGGAGATGAACAGCGATGGCCGCGCGAGCCGGGGCGCGAGGCGCCCGACGGCCTCGAGGCGGCAGGCCCTCAGCTCGGCAACACGTCCCGGCCGGGTAGCCGAGATTGCGATCTCGACTGTGTTCGTTGCGCCGGGCCGGATGACCTCGGTGACATCGAAGGTGGCGCCGAGGGGGGTGGCGAGACGACGGCCGAGGCGTTGGCCATTGACCGCGGCCTCGATGAAACCTGTGGCCATGACGCGCAGTCGCGCGTCGAATCCCGCCCAGGGTGCCGGCACGGGGGCGTCGAGGCGGAAGCGGAGCGCGGCATCGCCCCGATGGGCGGAAGGGAGTTTGGCCGGTTGGTAGGTCTCGGGTTTCGCGGGGTCGGAGCCGCAGCGCCAAGGGCCCTCGAGGGCCAAGAGGTCGGTGCCCGGTGCCGGGGCGGAGGCCAACCACACGGGGATGAAAACCGCGAGTGTGTGGCTCAGTCGGGGCATGCGGCCTCCGGCTGGGGGCGATGGCGACCGCTCAAATGTACTCGAGCCACCCGTAGCGGTCCTCGGCCTTCCCGGTGACGAGTTCCGTGAAGGCCTTATGGATGGCCTTTGTGATTGGGCCGGGACGCCCAGTGCCAACGGGAATCCTGTCCACCGACCGCACGGGGGTAATCTCCGCCGCCGTGCCAGTCAGGAACACCTCGTCGGCGATGTAGAGGCCCTCGCGCGGGATCATTTGCTTGCGGACCTTGTGGCCGAGTTCGCGTGCGAGAACGATGACCGAGTGGCGGGTGATGCCAGGGAGGATGGATGCTCGTGAAGGCGGGGTTACGATGCCGCCGTCCTTGACGATGAAGAGGTTCTCGCCGCTGCCTTCGGCCACGTAGCCATCCACGTCGAGGGCGATTGCCTCGGCGAAGCCACCGAGGACTGCTTCCATCTTCATCAGTTGAGAGTTCATGTAGTTCCCACCGGCCTTTGCGAGGAAAGGCATGGTGTTAGGGGCCAGGCGCCGCCAACTGGAGACGCAAACGTCAATTCCCTTCCTCACCCCCTCCTCGCCGAGGTATGCGCCCCACTCCCAGGCGGCGATGATGGTGCGGACGGGACAGCCGAGAGGGTTGAGGCCCATCTGACCGTAGCCGCGGAAGACGCACGGGCGGACGTAGCAAGCGCGGAGGCGGTTGAGCCGGATAAGTTCCTTGGTGGCCTCGGCGAGTTCCTCCGCGCTGTAGGGTATTTCCATGCGGTAGATTCGCGCCGATTGGTGGAGCCGCGTCATGTGGTCGGTGAGGCGGAAACACGCCGACCCGCGCGGCGTCTCGTAGCACCGCAGCCCCTCGAAGACGCTCGAGCCGTAGTGGATGACGTGGGAGAGGACGTGGACCCTGGCCTCGTCCCAGTCCACGAACTCGCCGTCCATCCATATCTTGTCGGCCTTCGGGATCGAGGGCAGCGGGGCCTTCTTGGCTTTTCGTCGGGCCATCGGGCTCAGTTCTCCTGCTAGAAGAGGCGCCGGAACCAAGGCTCAGAGTCTAGCCGGCGCCCCCCGAATTGTCAACGAACGAACGCGCAAGGAGGCACGGCGTGCAAACCTGCACGCGGAAACCCAGCCCCTCTGTGCGCTGTGCGTCTGTGTCCCACGACCAGGTGCTGTAGGCGGGGCGTCTCGTCCCGCGTCCATCGCTCTGCCAGGAACCGGGCGGCTTCGGGCCCCTCGGGGTAGGAGCGCAACGTGATGTCGCTCATGCCCCCGCGATCCGCGGCATGGGGGTGGGGTGGGTCTGGAGTTTGGCCTGGACGAATCGATGGAGCAGCCGACACTTCAGCCCGTGGGCTGCGGGCTCGTCCCAGAGGTTGTTGACCTCGCCAGGGTCTTCCTGGAGGTCGAATAGCTCACCGTAGTCCCACTTGCGATAGACCGTGATCTTGTAGCGTTCGGTGACGAGGGTGTCCATGTGGAAGTTGGTCAGGGTGTGGCGGTTTTCGGTGAGGCTCCAGGTCCGGGCGGGCGGTCCGCCGAGCCAGGTGGGGAGTTGATTCACTCCGGTCATATATCCCGGGATTTCCAACCCCGCCGCGGCGAGGAACGTCAGGGGGAGGTCAATGTGGTTCTGGAGCGCCGCGCTAACCTTTCCCGCGGGGACTCGACCCGGCCAGCGGACGATCCAGGGCACGCGCAGGAGGTCCTCGTAGTGGTGGATGGCCTTTGCGATGAGGCCGTGCTGGCCGAGGAAGTGGCCGTGGTCGGTCGAGAAGACAACGAGGGTGTTCTCGGCGATGCCCAGACGGTCCAGGGTCGAGAGGATGCGCCCTACCTCGTCGTCGAGGAAACTCACCATCCCGTAGTAGATGGCCATGTCCTTCTTCAGTTCCTCGCGGTCGCGCAGGTGGGAATGGCCGCCGTGGATGCCCTGGTCCTCGAAGTAGAGTTCGCGGAACTTCGGCTTCTCCTCCTGAGTCATGGCGAAGTGCGGCGGGTTCTTGTCGTGTTCCCCGGGGACGAGTTCCCCGGGCACCATGTCCTCGGGGTCGTACATCGAGGCCCACGGCTCGGGCGTGCAATATGGCGGATGGGGATCGTGGAAACTCGCCCACAGGAAGAAGGGGCGGCCGGCTGCGTGTGCCCGCTCGATGAAGGCCCGCGACCGCTCACCTGTCCAGCGGGTGTAGTGGAATTCCTCGGGGAGGTCCCAGTGGCGCATGGCCCGCCGGCGCTTGATGTCGTCGGGGTCGTGTGGCCAGGCGGCGAAGTAGTCGCGCCAGTTCTTCAGCCCGCGCTCCTCCATCCAGATGGCATAGTGTTGGCCCGCGTGGGATTCCCAGGTGTGGTTCCTGGCCACCTCGAGGTGGTCGAAGCCGTACCACGGCCCGTGGAATCGCCGCCAGAAGTCGAGGTCGCGCAGGGTCGGCTGACACTCCAGCGACTCCATCCCGGGGCGCGAGGCGAGCGGCTGGAAATGCGCCTTGCCGATCAGGCACGTGGCGTAGCCCGCGTGTTGGAAGATGTCCCCGATCACCGGAACATCCTCGAACAGTTTCGTGCCCAGGGACCACGCGCCGTGTTGCGACGGGTACATGCCCGTGATCATCGAGGCCCGGCAGGGGGTGCAGGTGGGGTTCGTGCAGTAGGCTCGCTCGAAGCGCGTCCCCTCGCGACACAGGCGGTCGAGAGCGGGGGTCTTGATCCGCTCGTTGGTCACCCCCAGGGTGCTGTAGTGTTGCTGGTCGCTGGTGATGAAAAGGATGTTCGGCGGAGCGTTCCTGGCCATCGGCTGCTAATCCTCCTTGTGCGAAAAACGGGGACCGGGGCCGTTTCCCCACGGGTTGTAGGCGGGCCGTCTCGGCCCGCGAAAACCACCTTCGGCACAACCGAGACCCGGTGGCACAGGCTTTCCA
>CAYYCI010000326.1:0-5484 GCA_964470215.1 uncultured Planctomycetota bacterium | reverse complement strand
TATAAGGTGCCTGGCACCTTGCCGCTGTATTGAAGATGTTTCACCCTCGGCTCTTCTGAAGCCGAGGGTCTTCAAGCCGCGCTGGACGTGCGGGCTGGCGTGGACGAGTTTCCAGATCAACTGTGTGGCGTAGTTCTCGAGCATCAGGCCGCTGACGCCCTTGTCAATGCCCAGATACGTCGCTCCGACCCACGGCCTCCCGCCCTTGGCCTTCGTGTGGAAGCTGTAGGCATCGTAAAGCCCATACTTGCCCACGAGGCCGGGAATGGTGTACATGTGCTCCAGCGCCGCGATGGATTCCTTCGGCGTGAACACCACGAAGCCGATGGCGCCGCAGGGGGCCACCGTGCCGTCCATGAGCAGGCGGCTGGTGTCGTTGCCCGAACCGGCGGGCAGCGAGCCGTAGCGCCCGCTGTAGAAGGTGGTGGGGCTCATGCTTGCGGTCATTCCCCACGAGTTCGGCCCCAGCCCCTTAACCTTGCCGGCCATGTCGATGGCAAACTGGCGTGCGGCGAGGGCCGCGCGACGCGAGTTCTCGAACCAGTTCCGCCCCTTGCGGTCAACGATGTTCCGAAAGTCCACGAAGCAGTGGGTCCACTGGTAGGTGAAGGCGGCGCCGGAAGCGCAGTAGATGAACTCCTCGCCCTTGTATCGCCCCTTGCGCGTGCGCATCGCGTAGTATGGCTCGTCGTTGGTGGCGAACTGCGGGTTCGGAGCGCCGGCCGCGAGCACGTACATTATGATGTGCTCGGAGTAAGCCGCCCAGTGGTAGCGGAGGAAGCCCTGCTCGTTCACCGGCTTGCCCTTCGGCGCGCCCTCGGGGTAGCAGGCCAGGTAGAAATGCTTGAGCTTCGGGTCGAGGAACCACCGCCAGTCGATCCGCGCGTAGAGCTCCTCGGCCAGCCGCTGCACCTCGCCGCCGAAGTATTCGCCCGCGGCGAGCGCCCCGGCGATCATCGTGGCCGTGCCCGCGTTGGTCACCTCGACGTTGGGGCTGTCGTTCCATCCCCGCAGGCCGGTCTTCGGGTCAATGAAGTGGTAGTAGAAGCCGTGGAAGTTCTTCAGCCCCTTGATTGACTTCAGCACGGTGAGTGCCCGTTGGCGGCCTTGTTCGCGTGAGATCCATCCGCGCTCGACGCCGGCGGGGATCATTGCGAGGTAGAAGCCGTGAGCCTCTATCGAGATGGGCACGTTGCGGGCGAGGCCCACGTAGTCGCCGGCGTGGAGGCCGTAGGTGGGCAGGGACGGGTCGTCAACCACCTCGTTCCAGAAGAAGTCGAAGCAGCCGCGCAGCTCGCGTTCCATGAGCGGGGTGAGCCTGTGGGGCGTGTCGGCGACGGGGAATTCGAGGCGCTCCTGCGAGGCCCAGCGGGGCTTTTCGGGCGGCTGGGCGTGGCGGACGCACCCGGCCAGCAACAGGCCGCATAGCAGGATTCGACGCAGAACCAAGGAACGCTCCTCAAGGCCGCTTCGGGACAAGGATGTCGAGGACGGTTTCGTTCTGGTGGCGGAAGACCTTTGCGCGGGTTCGCCGGCCGCGCAGCGCGTCGGTGGCGGCGCGCAGGTCGCCGGTGGAGTTGACCTTCCGCCCGCCGAGTTCGTAGAGGACGTCGAGGGTGCGGAAGCCGAGCCTGGCGGCCACCGAGTCGGGCGGCACGTCGAGGAAGAGCACCCCGAGGATGTCGAACATCCCGGTGGCGGACTTCTCGCCCTCGGTCTCCATCTTCTTCACCCTCGCCCCGAGCCAGGGGATGGCCTTGCTGGTGGGCTGGGAGGCTTTTGCCCTTCCGGGCAAGGGGAGGCGAGGCGTCCGAGCGATTGCGCGCAGCGCTGGCCTCTGGACGCCGAAGCGGTCCATGGGGAAGTTCTTGAATCCGAGTTCGAGGGCGGGCGAGTCGTTGGCCACGCGATAGTCGCCGGCGGCCGGGTTGACGAACCGCGCGTCGGCCTTCAGCGAATGCTCGTCGCGTCCCGACTGAGCCCGGAGTTCGGTGGCGGGCACGGGGTCCCTCTGGCCTGGGGAATGGAGGAGGTTGTAGTCACACGTCTTGCCCCACGGCTTCGCCACGCGGACCGGGCGATAGCGCGAGAAGACGATGTTGCGGCGGAACACGTCCTGGCTGTTGCGGAACCACACGTGGGGGTGGAACGAGTTGTTGACCATGATGTTGTTTTCACACACGCGATAGAATCCCTCGCGGTGTTTGATCCCGCCGTTGAGGCACAGGTTGTTGTAGATGCGGTAGTTCGAGGAGCCGTCGTCGAGGTCAATGTCCCAGCCGTGGTCGCAGCGCCATCGGCTGTTGCGGATCGTGATCGGCTCGAGGGCATCGAGGAGGGGCAGGTTCTTCAGTGGGCCGAGGGTCACGGAGTTGAGGTCCACGCCTCGCAGGTGCCAGAACCTGTCGCGCCCCCAGGAATTGAACGAGCCGTGGTCGCCGGTCTCGAGCACGGTGTCGAAGACGTCGCAGAACTCGATGAGGTGTCCGCCCCAGCATCCGTCGCCGATGTTGATGCCGGCCCGCGGCGTCTCGTAGATGCTACAGTGGCGGACCGCGATGCGCCGCGACATCGAGATTTCGACCCCGGCGGTCTGTTTCTCGATTCGGCCTATGCGATGGATCAGGCAGTCCTCGACGAGGCAGTCCGCCGGGTAGTTATCGGTCCTGGGCCCGGGGGTTTTGTCTATCGTGGCGTAAGAATGCCCCTGGCGATAGTTCTGCGCCAGGCCGCGAACCGCTTTGGGGTCGCCGACGAAACAGATGGCGCTGGCCCCGAGTTCGCGGAAGTGGCAGCCGCGAACCGCCACGCGGCGGTTGTAGTTGCTCACGAAGACCGCGTTGCCGCCGAGTTGGTCGAAGAGGCAGTCCTGGATCGAGCAATCCTCGGCGCCGGCGAACAGGACCGCGCCGCCGCGGTAGATGCACCAGTCGCTCCGCAGGAGCGGCTCGCGGGTCTCCATGAATGTCCTTGCCGCCCCGCGGAAGGCCAGGCCACGCAGGACGAGGTGGTGGACGGGCGCCTCCGTCGAGCCGCGAAACTCCACCAGGTGGCGCAGCCTCACGCCCTCGACCTTCGCCCTGGCCAGGTCGAGACCCGCGGGCGGATAGTAGTAGAGGGTGTCGGTCTTTTCGTCGAGGAACCACTCGCCCGGGGCATCGAGTTCCTCGAAGATGTTCTCGACGAAGCGGAAGGTGGGGTGCATCCCGGAGGGGCGGTTGTTCTGCCAGCCGCCCTCGTAGGCCAGCGAGCCATCGGGCTTCTTGCCGGTTATCCGGTAATGCATACCGCCCCATCGGGCGCGATGCAGGGCGTGGATGAAGCCGCCGGTGGGGTCCTTCCAGCGAGCGACCCTCTCGCGGGCGATGCAGTCGCGAGCGTAGCCGTTGAAGACCGCCGCGTGCGGGTCGTAGTTCGGGTAGCGCGCCAGGGGCTGGAGGAGGCCGTTGACGAAGAGTTGGTCGGTCCGGGTTCCAGGTGGCACCTTCGCTTTCTTGATGCCGCCCTGGTGGTCGGTCCAGTGGAGTTTCAGGGGGAAGGCCCCGCTGATGACCGCCCGTTCGTTCTCGTAGGCGCGATAGGTCACCGCCGCGTCCGGCTTGCCGGAATCGGCGGCGGTGAAGACGAGCGTCCGGTCGAGGTAGTAAATGCCGCCGCGGACGTAAACCATCACGGGCCGAGGGGCGGCTCGAGCGGCCCTCTGGGCGCGAGCCAGCGTGGCGAAAGGACGCTGGAGGGTTCCTGGGTTCGCGTCGTCGCCGCTGGGCGAGACGAAGAACTCGCTCGCCGCCATCGCATTGCTCCAGGCTGCCAGGACGAAAACCACGATCGCTTTCCTCACGCTTGACCTCCTTCGGGGTTGAATCTTAGCCGCGGCGGCCATCGAAGGCAAGAGCGCAAGGCACAGAGACCATCCCGGAGGGACACGGACGGACACAGACGAGCACAGACGAACACGGACAAACACAGACGTCGTTCGATGCAGGATGGCGTCCGTGCCGGTCCGTGTTCGTCCGTGTCAGTCCGCCTGCTCGCCCGGCAGCCGGGCCGGCTATTTCCCGCGATGCAGAACTACCAGCGCCACCTCGGGCGGACAGAGGAATCGGAGCGGCAGATAGAGCGTGCCCACCCCCGAGGTCACGTACATCTGGGTCGGCCCCTCCCGATAAAGCCCGTAGGGATGCTGGCGGACGAGGGGGCGTTTGAGCAAGAGCGTGGCGTTGAAAGGCAGGCGGATCTGGCCGCCGTGGGTGTCGCCGCTCAGGACGAGTTCGATGCCGTCGGCGCGGGCGTCGCGAATGAAGTCGGGAGTGTGAGCCAGCAGGATGCGAAAGACCTTGCCCGCGTTGGCCAGGTCGCAGACCCTCGATGGCGTCGCGCGGTCGTCGGGCAGGAGGCCCCAGGGAGCGGGGCGCGTGACCACATTTCCGACCCAGGTCGCCTCGTCAATCTCGTGGGCGCCGCGCCCCCCGTCGGTCGGCCGCTGGGTAGCGACGCCCAGGAGGACGAGTCGCTGGCCCCGCCACTCGAGCGTGATGGAGTTGCGGACGAGGCAGTCGAAAAGCCCGGAGCGGCCGAGCGCGTCGTAGAAAACGGGATCGTCGTGGTTGCCGGCCACGGCCACCTTGCCCCAGGGGTAGTCGAGCCCGTCGAAGATTTTCTTCAGGCTTTCGAGCACGGGCTTCGGGTTAGTCGAGACGTGGGCCTTGAAATCGCCGGTCGCCACGAGCAGGTCGGCGTCAGTGGTCTCGAGGATGGCTCGAAGGCGGCGTTCGAGTCGGCCGAAGCGCCTGGTGTGGATGTCGCTGACGTGGACGACCCGAAGGCCGTCGAAGACCTCCGGCAGGTTGGGCAGATAGATGTCGCGGCGAACCAGCCGCAGCCGCCCCGCCTCCCACGACCCATAGGCCACGAGAGCCACAAGGCAAACCAGCACGGCAAGGGCGGCGACCAGAAGGGCCCGACGCCGATGGCTCACGTCCACCCCTTCCCGGGTCATTCGGATTCTTCGGCCTGTGGTAGGAGGAGTCGGGCGAAGCGGCGCTTGCCGACGCGGAGGACCTCGCCGCCGCGGATGGGTATCTGGGCGTCGGCGTCGGTGATGCGCTGGTCGTTGATTCTCACTCCGCCCTGGGCGATGAGCCTGCGCGCTTCGCTGCGACTTGCGACGAATCCGGTGGAGTCCACCAGTGCGACTATCCACACCTTGCCGTCTTCGATCAGGTCGGGCGGGATGGTGTGGTCGGGGATTTCCTGTGGGAATTGGCGTTGGCGGAAGACGCGGTCGAATTCCTGGGCTGCGGCGCGCGCTGCGTCGCGCCCGTGGAAGAAGGCGGTTATCTCGGTGGCCAGGCGGGCCTTGGCGTCGCGCGGGTGGTCGGCAAGGATGGCCTCTATCTGCTCGAGGGGCAGGTCGGTCAACAGGACGAAGTAGTCGCGCATGAGGTTGTCGGGGATTGACATTATCTTGCCGAACATGCCGTC
>CAYYCI010000325.1:0-5522 GCA_964470215.1 uncultured Planctomycetota bacterium | reverse complement strand
GGAGCGTCGTCCTGCGGTAGAGTTCCGTGGCGGCGCAATGGGAGTCGACGAACCGCTTCAGGCCCCACTTGGGATGGTCCCAGGCCCCGATGCGGGAGTGGAAGGTCCAGGAGTGGTAGCCCCACTCGCTCGCCTCGACCAGGCACGGGCGGCCTATCTTGCGGAAGAGCGTCTCGCGCATCCGCGCCACCCCGTGCCAGCCCCCGTGCATCCCCTCCGCACCGTCCATGTAAACCATGTCGAACCCGCAAATATTGAAGACCCTGGCTATGGCCGCCGCGACCTCGTCAACCAGGGTCGAGTTCTCGTCGGGCAGGAACGAGCCATAGCGGACGAACATGTGGGAGACCGTCTCGCCTTTCTTGTGCGGCGCCGCCTTCGTCCTGAAAGCCCCACGGCGGCACCCGGTGAAGCCGTAGGGCCGCTGCCGCGAGATGCCACTGTATTGAATCAGTTCGTCGCCGACGCGGAGAACGTTGCCGTGGCTGCCGTAGGCCCACACCGTGTCGAAGTCCCCCGGCGGCTCGATCGTGGGCACCGTGGTGGCCCTGGCGTCAATGTCGGTGGCCAGGGTGAACGTGGCGTCGGTGGCCAGGCGCTTGTCGGGAACCGGCGTCACCCACGGGTCGTGGGGCGAGATGCAGCCCGTGAGGGTGTGGAGGCCGGCCTTCAGCCCGGCCGCGTGGACCTTCGCCACCGCGGCCTTCATGCCCGCCAGGCCGTTGGGGAACAGGTCCTTGCGCGGCTCGTAATGTCCCAGCGACCGCCACCACGGGTGGAAATGAATCTGGGCGATGCCCGCCCTCTTGCACAGCGCGATCCACTCGTCAACGTTAGCCTCCGAGACAGCGGCGAAGACGTACGAGCCGCGGTTCTCCTGGGCGTCGAGCGCGAAGGGGCCGCCGAGGGGGTTGAACGGCAGGCCCTCGTTCTTGACCACCGCCTTGAGCGTCCCGCGGAGCCTCGAGGCGGGGCAGACCACCAAAGCGACCCTCGCCCCGGCAATGCCATATTTTCGATAGCACGTGGCCGAGAGCCGAGGCGGCCTGCCCCCGACGAGGCCGCGTGCCTGGAGGCCGAGCGCGCGGAGAGCCACCGCGACCTCGTCGTCCGCCGCCACCCCCGACATCCCGCTCACATACTTCTCCGGCACCACCGCCAGGTTCAGTAGCGAAAGTTCATCGGCGGCCGGGTCGCTGACCGACTCGACCTCGAAGACCAGGTAGTGTCTTTTCACCTCGACCTTGACGGTGGCCGTGATGGCGCCACGCCCCAAGCCCACGACGATGCGGCCACCGACGAGGCGGCAGGAGTCGGCGACAAGCGTGGTCTTGCCCTTCCGCAGGGTCAAGAAGCGGGAGCGCCCACCGGGCGCCAGGAGGTCCCTCCCGCTCGCCTTGTCGGCCAGCGAGAGATTCGTGCCGTCGGGCGCCAGGGCATAGGTGGCGTAGTCGTTCTCGAGAACCACGCGACCGACCTCCCCGGCCGTTGCCACCCCTCCCAGAGCGGCCACGAGGAGCAAGCACCGAAGCGCCATTGCCATTCTCCTCATTCAGCGGGCCGGCGCATCAGGGCCAGCATCGGCGAAGCAACGAGTGGTCCCATCCTCGCAGGCCGCACGGAGCCGACCGCCCGACACCGCCACGTTCTCTACAGGCGGAGCGGCACAGCCGAGAACCGACAAGACGAAAACCAGGAAACCGAAGGTGGCCTTCCCCTTCATCAGCGATCCCTCGTCGAAACCCGAAGGGGCAGGAATCATTCTCGCGTCCTCGGCCCTATCGCTCGCCTTCGGCCGTGGCCTTGAACGCGGCGGTGGCCAGGTGGGCGACCAGTGGGTCGCGGTGGCCGGCGAGGCGGATGAGCAACGGGACGGCGTTGCGGTTCCTCAGTGCGGCCAGGACCACGAGCCATTCCTCCGCCCCCGCAGGGGCGCTCTGGGAAGTGGCGCCCGAGAGCGCGGCCATCGCCTTGTGGAAGTATCTCTCCGGCTCGGCGGCGAGCTTCCGCCTGAAAACCTCAGCCACGACCTCGCTCGAGCGCCCGACCCGCGCCGCCGCGTCGGCGAGCCGGGCAACGGGCATGCGCCCCATCGTCACCAGGAACGGGTCCCAGGCGGCCATGCGCTCGGCCCTCCTGCGAGAGATTTCCGCGCGGCGCTCGAGGCAGGTTGCCAGGAGCGGCTTCTTACCCGCTCGCGCGGCATGCTCGCCGATCGTCTCGTAAAGCGCATCGAGGATGGCATCGGCCACGAGCCGCACGCGCGCCTCTTTCGACTCATCCAGGAGCCTCTGGGCGAGGGTTTCGACGTCCGAGGCCAACTTCAGCGCCTCGTCGGTCTTCCCCTCGCCGAGGAGGCGACCGACCGTGGCGGCGGCCCGACGGGCGACGTGTGCCAGGCGGGTGTGGGCGAAGGGGAGGGGGAGGGGAGGAAGCGATGAGGCGAACGGCCCGTAGCGGTCGTGCCGATACTCCTCCGCCCACTCGCGGCCGAAGGCCACGAGGGTCTCAAGGCGCGCGGCGCGGACCCCTCGCCTGAAGTCGGCCAGTTCCGCCTCGCTCAGCGCCGGGTAGGAGCGCTGGCCGCCGGTCGTCGCGCCGAGACTCATGCCCAGGAGGGCCAGGACGCCGTTTTCCGGGTCGCGGCGGCGGGCATCGGCCAGCTCCTCGGCGAAATCACCCGAACGCGCAGGCCGCCTGACGAAGTTCCGATAGAGGAAAAGGAACGTCTGGAGACGGCGGTCGCCGGGGAAGTCGCGGGCGAGGGTGTGGATGAGCGCATCGGCGAAGACGCCCTGGCCCATGGCCACGACCGCCTGGAGTTTCTCCGACGGCGTTCGGGCGCTGCTCATTCGCTCGGCCAGGTCCCAGACGTCCTCGCGCGCGAACTGGGCGACGGCCTCCTGCGCCTTCAACAGCACCGGGTCGGCCAACAGAGGCGAGGGGAATGGCCCGACGATGGGAGCCTGGCCCGGCCAGCCGAGGCCCAGTTCGTCGGCCACCTCGCGACATGCCCGCTCGAAGAGGACGCAGAGTTCGGCGGCGGATGGCTGGCTTCGCGGTGGCCACAACTCGGCCAGCCGAGCCAGGACGCGGGCGCTGCGGCATTCCGGCTCGCGCCCGAGCGCGGCGCGGAAACTCTCTCAATCGCCCGCCCGCGCCGCCCCCGCTCGAGGGCGATCGCCCCGAGAAAGTAGGCGGGAAACGCGCGCCCGGGACGGCTCCTCTCGGACCGCTCGAGGAGTTCCTGGGCCTCATCGAGGTCGCCACGGCAATAGGCGCGGAGAGCCGAGGTGTCGAGTTCGGTCACGACCACGCGCCCGAGGGCCTGGCGAACGCGCCGGATGTCCTCCAGCGCCCGCGAGGTATCCAGCGAGCGGTTCGAGCGCGACTCTTTCTCACGCTCGAGGAGATCGAGGAGTTTTCGCTGTGCCTCGGCTAGTTTCTTCTCGCGCTCGGCCAGCGCGGCATCGAGCCGCGAGGCCGGGGGCTGAGCCACCGGGCGCCTCGGCTCGCACCCACACACCAACACAAGGACCAGCGCCGCCAGGAGCCGGACATTCGCTCTCATTGCACTGCCTCCGGAAGTAGTGACAGAGGTATTTTAGCGGGGCGTGGTGGGTTTTCCAGAGGCTATCTGACCCGGCGGATGATCAGGAAGTTGATCTCGGCGCGGCCACCGCGGTCTTTCGGGCCGAACGCGATGGTGAGCTGGCCGTCGGCCACCGCGACCTTGAGGCCAGAGAAGACGACCGGGGCCTTCTGGCCCGGCTGGAACTCGCCGACCACCTTACCCTCGACGGCTACCTGGAAGCGGGACGATCGGCTCGCGGCGGGGTCTCCGACCGCGATGGTCAACTGGTAGGTTCCGCTGGGGATGTCCATCGCCCAGACCGAGCCGAGGGGGACCGAGAGCCCGCTGCGCGCGGCGATGCCGAGGCCGGGGGGCTCGAGCCTCTCGAAGCCGTCCTGGGGGCCGGGCATGGCCAGCCATCCGTAGCCGCGGGCGCGCCGATAGGCCAGCCCCCCGTCGGCCAGGAAGCCAGGGGGGGCGGCCCGCGAGAGGCGCGGTCGGAAGTCCACCTTGAGTTCCTCGACGACGACCACCTTGACGGGCGCGCTCGCGGTCGCCTTGCCGTCGGAGGCCGTCAGTTCGATGGTGTGTTCGCCGGGCTCGTTGAATCGGCGCCGCAGCAACGGCCCCTTCGCGCCCCCGCTCCACGAGAAGGTCAGCGGATCGCCGTCGGGGTCGAACGAGCCGCTGGCATCGAACGTCACCTGGCTACCCGCGAACACGCGCCGCAGCGGCGGCCCGGCGTCAGGCTTTGGCGGATGATTCACCTGCGTGGCGACGACGTTCGAGAGCCGCGAGGCGTTCCCCGCCTCGTCCTCGGCCCTCAGCGCGATGAAGAGACGACGGCCGCGGGAGAAGGGGCCGATGGCGAGTTTCTCGAGCTGGCCGGCTTCTCGCGGCTTCGGCGCAGGGATGCGCCTGGCCTCGGCCCAACGGCTCAGCGGCTCAGGGACGAATGGGGCAGGGGAGAGGCGGATGTCGTAGCGGCTGGCCCGGCCCTTTGTGCCGTCGTCGCCGGGGGCGGTCCAACTCAGGAGGAGTTTCCCGCCGCCGGCGGGAGCGAGCATCAGGTCGGCCACCCGGGCAGGAGGCGCCAGGTCGAATGCGGCCTCGAGGCGCTGCGGCGGCTCCTTCCAGACCCGCAGGTCGCGGATGAGATAGTCGCCTTCGGGGTCTTCTGGCACGGCGGGAATGCGCAAGCGGCGGGTGAGGCCGAGGCGGCCATTGTCCGAACTGCCGACCTCCTTGCCGTCGAAGAACAGGGCCGTGCCGACCACGCGGTTCCAGGCGAAAGCCACGTGGTGCCACTTCCCCGGCTGGATGCGGACACCGCGGCCCAGGATGCGAAGGTGCCAACGTTGCTTATAGGTGCTCAGGAGTTCGAGGCCGGTGGAAAGGAGGGTCAGGGCCGTGCCGTGGGAGCGCGGCTCGCCGGTGACCAGCCATCGGTGCTCGCGAGCGGGGGCTTTGCGATAGAGGATCCGGAACTCGACGGCCCCCTGGTGGGGGAGCGCGTTGGGGCTGTCGAGCAGCGGCACCCACAGGCCCGCGTCCGGGCGGTCCGTGGCCCCAGGAAACTCCGCGTGGAGCGCGCGCGTGCCGTCGGGCAACGCGACGAACGGCCTGTGGAGGACGCCGCCACCGGCCCCGAGTTCCGGCAGAGCGACCCCGGCGGCGCTCTCCAGGTGGGAGGCAAAACCGACCTTCGGGTCGCTCGGGAGCGGGTGGGATTGCCAGGCGCGAGCGAAGATATCGCCGCAGCGGTATCGGAGCGCGAAGTCGGCCGGGCGGGCTGCGCGAAAGAGCGCGGCCACCCGCTCCAGGCGCCTGGCCCGCAGCATCAGACCCTCGTCGCCTGCCAGCGCAGCGGCCACCGCCAGCGATGCGGCAGCCGGTCCGCAGGGCGGGCCGTAGATACTCTGGCGATAGGCGCTGCCCCATCGGGCGA
>CAYYCI010000324.1:0-5530 GCA_964470215.1 uncultured Planctomycetota bacterium | reverse complement strand
GACCATGAGGGGAACCCGCCGTGTGGCACGTGGCTTTCGCGGGCCGAGACGGCCCACGTACAAGCCGTTCACACTTGCGGGCCGCGGGTGTAGGCGGGGCGTCCCGCCCCGCGCCAAGCCACAGGCTGGAAAGCCTGAGACCATGAGGGGAACCCGCCGTGTGGCACGTGGCTTTCGCGGGCCGAGACGGCCCGCCTACAAGCCGCTCACACTTGCAGGCCGTCGGGTGTGGGCGGGGCCGGGGCTGCCTCACCCTGGCCGGGATGCCTCGGAGCATGACGCGACCTCCCTGGTGGGGCTGAGAGAGGCAGGGGCGGAGGGATGGCTTGAAGGGTGAACCGAGCGAGTTCATGAGCCGCGCGCTGGCGCTCGCCGAACGCGGGCGAGGCCACGTCGAGCCTAATCCCCTGGTCGGCGCGGTGGTCGTCCGGGAGGGCGAGGTCGTCGGCGAAGGGTTCCACGAACGCTTCGGCGGCCCCCACGCCGAGGTCAACGCCATCGCCGCGGCGGGCGAGGCGTGCCGCGGCGCAACCCTCTACGTCACCCTCGAGCCTTGCTCCCACCACGGGAAGACGCCGCCGTGTGTGGACGCCGTGGTGAGCGCAGGCTTCGCCCGTGTGGTGGCGGCGATGATCGATCCCGACCCTCGCAACCAGGGGCGGGGCATCGAGAGGTTGCGCCAGGCGGGGGTCGAGGTCGAGGTGGGACTTCTC
Source organism: uncultured Planctomycetota bacterium (assembly GCA_964470215.1). Classification (GTDB taxonomy): domain Bacteria; phylum Planctomycetota; class PUPC01; order DSUN01; family DSUN01; genus CAYYCI01. Next base: position 4,817 of record CAYYCI010000324.1, on the reverse strand, counting down.
GAGGCCGAGGCCCGCCGGCTCAACGCCCCGTTCATCAAACTCACCACCACGGGGTTGCCTTTCGTGACGGCCAAGTGGGCGATGAGCCTCGACGGGAAAATCGCCACGCGCACGGGCGACTCGCGCTGGATTTCCTCCGGCCCTTCGCGCCAACTTGTCCACGACCTCCGCGGCAAGGCCGACGCCATCCTCGTGGGCATTGGCACCGTCGTGGCGGACGACCCCCTCCTGACCGCCAGGCCGCCGGGGCCGCGGGTGGCGGCGCGAGTGGTGGCCGACGGCCGGGCGCGGCTCCCGCTCCACAGCCAACTGGTCGAGACGGCCAGCGAGGCGCCGGTCGTCGTCGCGACAACCGAGGCGGCGCCCGCGGAGAGGCGGCGCGCGCTGGCCGATCGCGGGGTCGAGGTCCTCGTCCTGCCGGAACGGGAAGGCCGCGTCTCGCTCCACGACCTCATGGCTGAATTGGGCAGACGCCAGATGACCAACGTTCTTGTGGAAGGGGGAGGGGAACTTTTCGCCTCCGCGGTCCGCGACGGCCTGGTGGACAAGGTGCTGGCCTTCGTGGCGCCGAAACTCATAGGTGGCCGTGATGCGCCAACCCCGCTCGAGGGGGACGGCATCGCGCTCGTCGAACAGGCCGTCGAGGTCAGGGAGTGGAGCGTCCGCCGTGTGGGCGACGACGCCCTCATCGAGGCCTGGCTCTGAGCCGCCGCTGAAACTCCCCCCTTGACCGCTCAGCGCTCCGCCTCTATATTGGCACCAGTCCCAGAGGAAGGACACCGGCCGATGGGAAACGACCAAGACGGGCGCCGGGGCGTCGTGGTGTCGGTCCGCGGGAGCGTGGTTGACGCTCGCTTCGAGGCGCCGCCGCCCGAGATTCGACACCTGCTCACTGCGGACGAGGGTCGGGTGGCCGTCGAGGTGGTGGCCCACCTGGACGCCGAGACCGTCCGCGGCATCGCCCTCACCCCGACCCAGGGCCTGGCCCGCGGTGCCCCCATCTTGGATTCCGGCCACCCCCTCGAGGTGCCGGTCGGCCGGAGCGTGCTCGGACGGATGTTCAACGTCTTCGGCCAGGCCATTGACGGCCTGGAGGGGCCGGAGGAGGTCGAGTGGCGCTCGGTCCATCGCGAGCCGGTGGCCCTGAGCCGCCAGGCGACCCGCGCCGAGGTCTTCACCACGGGGATCAAGGCCATTGATGTCCTTGCCCCGCTCGAACGCGGGGGCAAGGCGGGACTCTTCGGCGGCGCGGGAGTGGGCAAGACGGTCCTCATCGGCGAGATGATCCACAACACCGTCGGGCGCCACGAGGGCGTGAGCATCTTCTGTGGCATCGGCGAGCGATGCCGCGAGGGCGAAGAACTCTACCGCGAACTCAAGGAAGCGGGCGTCCTGGAGAAAACCGTCCTGGTCTATGGCCAGATGAACGAGCCGCCGGGCGCGCGGTTCCGCGTGGGCCACGCGGCGCTGACCATGGCCGAGTTCTTCCGCGACGACCAGCGCCAGGACGTGCTCCTGCTGATTGACAACATCTTCCGCTTCATCCAGGCGGGCTCGGAGGTCTCGGGTCTGATGGGGCAGTTGCCCTCGCGCCTGGGCTACCAGCCCACCCTGGGCACCGAGTTGGCCGAACTCGAAGAGCGCATCTGTTCGACCACCGACGCCGCCATCACATCGGTCCAGGCGGTTTACGTCCCAGCCGACGACTTCACCGACCCGGCCGCGGTCCACACCTTCGGCCACCTGTCGGCCTCGATCGTCCTCTCGCGCAAGCGAGCGAGCGAGGGGCTCTATCCGGCGGTTGACCCCCTGGAGTCGAACTCGGCGATGCTCGTGCCCCACATCGTCGGCGAGCGCCACTATCGCATCGCACAACAAGTCCGCCAGACCCTCGCCACCTACGAGGAACTCAAGGACATCATCGCGATGCTGGGGATCGAGGAACTGTCGGCCGAGGACCGCCGGACGGTTTACCGCGCGCGGCGCCTCGAGCGTTTCCTCACCCAGCCGTTCTTCGTCACCGAGCAATTCACTGGGCTCGAGGGGCGGATGGTCGAACTCGACGACGCGCTCACCGGCTGCGAGCGAATCCTCAACGACGAGTTCACCGACTGGCCGGAGAGCGCGCTATACATGATCGGCACGATTGACGAGGCGAAGAGGAAAGCCAGGCCCGATGGCGATGAAACTGAAGGTGCTCGTCCCAGAGCAGGTGTTGGTGGACGAGCCGGCGGATAAGGTCGTGGCCGAGGCCGCCAATGGCTCGTTCTGCCTCCTGCCGCGCCACGTGGATTTCGTCGCGGCCCTCGTCCCCGGCATCCTCACCTACACCAGCGGCCGGGCCGAGCGGTTCGTGGCCACCGACGAGGGCATCCTGGTCAAGTGTGGCGAGGAGGTGTTGGTCTCTGTCAGGCGAGCGGTCGCAGGGGCCGACCTCGGGGCGCTCGAGCGCACGGTCGAGGAACAATTCCGCACTCTCGACGAGCGCGAGCGCCAGAGCCGCCAGGCATCGGCCAGGCTCGAGGCCGACCTCGTGCGGCGCTTCCTGGAGTTGCGGTGATGGTGGCCACGCGTAGGGCCGAACCAGCGAAAGAGGCCGAGCGCCTCCGAAAGGCCGTCGCCAGGCGCGAGGAACGAAAACTCCGCGCCAGGCAGGAAAAGCACCGCACCGTGTGGTTCGGCCTCGGCATGTTCGGACTGGTCGGCTGGTCGGTGGCCATACCCACCCTGGCCGGCGTCGCCCTCGGCATCTGGCTCGACAGCCACCCCCGGTGGGGCGGACATTATTCCTGGACCCTGACCTTCCTCGGCCTGGGCGTGGCGCTCGGCTGCCTGAACGCCTGGTTCTGGCTCAGCCGCGAGCGCCGCGAGATCGAACGCAGGAGGTGAGCCGTGGCCGCTGCCTACATAGCCCTCGCCCTCGTGGCCGGCCTGGCGCTGGGGGTCGTCTACTTCGGCGGACTGTGGCTGACCGTGCGGCGGCTCCCTACGGCCAACAACCCCGCCGCACTGGCGGGCGCGAGCCTCTTCGCCAGGTTGGTCGTCGTGGGGGCGGCATTCTACGGAATCGCCCAGGCACGCCGCTGGGAACTCCTCGTGGCCGCACTGGCCGGAATGCTCGTCGTCCGTTTCGTCATGATTCGCAAGATTCGACCAGGAACGCCCGACCATGCACCTTAGCCCCGACGCGATAGTCATCTGGCGGCTCGGCCCGCTCGTGCTCAACGCCACGATTGTCTTCACGTGGTTCGTCATGGCGGTGTTGGTCGTCCTGTCGTGGCTCGCCACCAGGCGCCTGACCGCCGAGGCCCGGATGAGCCGCTGGCAGAACCTCCTGGAGGTCATCGTCGGGGGCATCCGCTCCCAGATACGCGAGGTCGCCGGCCACGACCCCGCGCCCTACATCCCGTTCGTCGGCACGCTCTTCCTGTTCATCGCCGTCTCGAATCTCCTGGCGATAGTGCCGGGCTACGAGCCGCCGACAGGGTCGCTCTCGACCACGGCTGCCCTGGCCATCTGCGTCTTCTTCGCGGTGCCTATCTATGGCATTGCCAAAAAGGGCCTGGTCGAGTACCTGCGCTCGTATGCCAGGCCTTCGATCTTCATGCTCCCGTTCAACATCATCGGCGAGGTCTCGCGCACACTGGCCCTGGCGGTGCGCCTTTTCGGCAACATCATGAGCGGGACGATGATCGTGGGCATCCTGCTGGCCGTCGCGCCATTCTTCCTTGCCGGCACCCTGATCATGCAAGCCATCGGCCTGATCACCGGCCTGATCCAGGCATACATCTTTGCCATGCTCGCCATGGTCTATATCGCCTCGGCCACGCGCACCGCCGAAGAACGCGAACGGAAAGGAGAGAAACCTGATGGATAGCCTGACAATCGTGGCAGCGGTCTCGATAGCCTCGGCCGCGATTTGCATCGCAATCGGCTCCGTGGGACCGGCTCTCGGCGAGGGACGGGCCCTCTCCCAGGCCCTCAGTTCCATCGCTCAACAACCCGACGAGGCCAGCACCATCACCAGAACCCTCTTCGTCGGCCTCGCAATGGTCGAATCCACCGCCATCTACTGCTTCGTCGTCTCGATGATCCTCATCTTCGCAAACCCATTCTGGCGACATCTCGTCGAGGCGGCCGCCAAGTCCGCAGGAGGCCAGTAAGTGGATTGGCCGACCCTCCTCTTCCAGATCATCAACTTCCTCATCCTCGTCTGGCTCCTCAAGCGCTTCCTCTACGGCCGCATCATCCGGGCGATGGACGAGCGCCAGGCCAAGATCGCCGCCCAACTCAAGGAAGCCGAGGAAAAGAAAAAGCAAGCCGACCAACTGGCCGAAGAACTTCGTAAGAAAAACGAAGAATTCGATGCCAACCGCGAACGTCTCCTCGCCGAGGCAAAACAAAAGGTCGAAGAGGAACGGAAGGCTCTCCTCTCGAAGGCACGCGAGGAAGTCGAGAACACCCGCCGCCAGTGGCTCGAGGGCGTCCAACGCGAAAAGGACGCCCTTCTGGCCGATCTGCGCCAACGCCTCCTCCACCACACGTGCGACATCGCCCGACGCGCGCTGGCCGACATGGCCAAAGCCCAACTCGAACGCCATCTCGCCGACGCCTTCGCCGCCAAACTCGAACATCTCCCCGCCCACCAACTCCAGGCCGTCAAGCCCGAGGGCGATGGTCAACTCGTGGTAAGGAGCGCATTCGAGTTGCCCGACGACCAGAAAACCCGCCTGGCCGACATCGTCCGCAAGCGCCTCGGCCAGGACATAAACATACAATTCGAAACCTCGCCCCAGCCCATCTGCGGAATCGAACTC
>CAYYCI010000323.1:0-5534 GCA_964470215.1 uncultured Planctomycetota bacterium | reverse complement strand
CGACCGAGGTGAAGAACAACTCGCCAGACCTCCCGCCCGACCGCCAGATGGAAGCACAGTCGCTGGCCATCGAGGCCACCATCAAGGCGGCCCTCGAGAGATAACCGGAGAAGAAAGTGTTCGACAACGTCGTCGCCGCTTGCGTTTGGCTCACGCTGGCCGCCACACCACCCAACTACGGCAAGGCAAGACCGCTGGCCACCCTCGAGAACACCGACATTGACGAAAGCAGCGGGATCGCCTGTGGGCGAGCCAACAAGGGAGTCTTCTGGACCCACAACGACTCCGGCGGCGGCCCCCGCATCTACGCCTTCGGACCGAAGGGCGAGGACATCGCGGCCTTCAAACTCTCCGGCGCCATAAACCACGACTGGGAGGACATCGCCTCGTTCACCCTTGACGGGAGGCCCTACCTGCTGATCGGCGATGTCGGCGACAATTCCCTCTCGCGCGACGATTGCTCACTCTACCTGGTTCGCGAGCCGGTGTTGGACGGCGCCCGCCGCAAGGTCCGCGGCAAACTCCGGGTCCAAATGCCTATTGACTTCCGCTACGAGGACGGCCCGCGAAACTGCGAAGCCGTGGCCTTCGACCCCACCAGCCGCCTGGTCCTCCTCGCCACCAAGAGCCTCGCCGCGGGGTGCCGAATCTATTGCCTGCCTCTCCCACCGAAGCCGAGCCGCAAGGTCTTCGTGGCGAAACTCGTCGCTGCCGTCAAGGTCCCAATGGTCACGGCGATGGACATCTCGCCCGACGGCCGTCGCGCGATCCTTCTGACCTATGGCGACGCCTTCGAGTTCGGGAGGCGGCCCGGCGAGTCCTGGAGGCAGGCATTCGCCCGCCCGCCCCGCCGCATCGCCATGCCCGCTCGACGCCAGGGCGAGGCCATCTGTTACGGCCCCGACGGCAAAACCCTCTATCTCACCAGCGAGAAGACCCCAACCCCGCTCATCGAGGTTCCAGTCGAGAAGTGAGCGATGGTCCAACTATCGCCCATGCTGGTGCTGGGATTGTCCTTCGGGGCAGCCGCCGCGCTGGACCATGTGCGATTCGACCAGTCCACGGCCCACCAGTGGCGCCAGATGCCCCGCTGGCTCGCCAACCCTGCCAGCCCTGGGAGTTTCGCAACCCGCCCCCAATCCTGTAACCATGCGAGGTGGCTCGACGAGGTGGTGGCCGACGGCGAAGCCGCGATCTCCCTCGAGATCGGCCCCCACGACGGCGGAATGGTGGCCAGATCGAGGAGAAAGGCGCGATGAGCCAACACCCCATGACCTCCACCCTTCGCTTCAGGCTCATGGCACTGACCTTTAAGGTCCGGGATTTCTTCCGCCCTCGCGAGCACGTTCTTGCCGAGGCCGGCATCAAGAAAGGGGACCGCGTTCTGGACTATGGGTGTGGTTCGGGAAGCTACATCCGCCTGGCTTCCGCGCTGGTAGGCAGCGAGGGAAAGGTCTATGCCCTCGATGCCCACCCGGCTGCCGTCGCCACGGTCGAGCGGTTGGCGGCGAAAAAGGGCCTCCACAACGTCAAGGTCATCCACTCCGACTGCCAGACCGGGTTGCCGGATGGGTCGGTTGATGTCGTGCTTCTCTACGACGTGCTCCATCATCTCGACAAAGCCCAGGACGTTCTTGCCGAACTCCGGCGGGTGCTCAGGCCGGGCGGAACGCTCTCGGTCAGCGATCACCACATGAAAGACGGCGAGGTAGTCGCCGCGGTCACGCGCGGCGGCATGTTCGTCCTGGCCAACAAGGGCGCCAGGACCCACCGATTCCTCAAGGCCGGGATGGAGCGCTCGAGTGCCGGAACGAATTGAGGTAGGGGTCATCTCGCCCGGCCGCTCGCCCAGGGCTCAGGCAGCATGGTGGCCGGGAAGGCCCGTGCCAGTCTCCGGCGAGGCGTGAACGAGGAGATGAGGCAAATGGGCAAGGGGCGCGTCTGGCCAGCGGGGCGGAAGACCCTCGAGCACCCGGCCTATTGCAACCTCTACTTGGTAGAGGCGCCCGGCTTCGAGGGTCCGCCGCCAGTCGAGGACGTTTAGGAGGCAGCGAAGAATGGAAACGAGGCGTCAGTTCCTGAAGGAAGCGGCGGCGGCCGGCGCCAGCCTGCTCGGTCCCCTGGCGGCCGGCGCCCCGCGACGCGACAGCCGGCCTAACATCGTCCTTATCATGGCCGACGACATGGGCTTCTCGGACCTGGGCTGCTACGGCGGCGAGATCAAGACCCCCAACCTCGATGCGATCGCGGCCAAAGGCATCCGATTCACCCAGTTCTACAACAACGCCAAGTGTGCCCCCACCAGGGCCTCGCTCCTCACAGGTCTTTACTCGCAGGCCGTGGGGACTGGCGCCATGCAGCGTTGCATCACCATCGCCGAGGCGCTCCGCGAAGCGGGCTACCGCACGCTCATGACCGGCAAGTGGCACGCCGCAGGCATCCCCACCCAGCGGGGATTCGACCGCTACTTCGGCCTCTGCGATGGCTGCTGCAACTACTTCAACCCGGGCCGCAGGCGACCCGGCGAACCCGAACCAGGCCGCAAGTGGCCGAACGAGAAGCGGCGATGGGCAATCGAGGACAAGGAATACCGCCCCTACACGCCCGAAGACCCCAAGTTCTACACCACCGACGCCTTCACCGACTACGCGCTCCGTTATCTCGACCAATATGCCGCCGAGGGCAAGCCCTTCTTCCTCTACCTCGCCTACACGGCACCCCACTACCCCCTCCACGCCTGGCCTGAGGACATTGCGAAGTATCGCGGCAAGTACCTGAAGGGCTGGGACCACCTGCGCCGCGAGCGCCACGAGCGCATGCTCGCCATGGGAATCGTCGAGAGGCGATGGCCACTCTCGCCGCGCGACCCGCGGTGCCCCGCCTGGGACGACGTGGACAACAAGGAAGAGTGGGACCTCAAGATGGCGGTCTATGCCGCCATGATTGACCGTATGGACCAGAACATCGGGCGCCTGTTCGCCAAACTGAAGCAAATCGGAGCCTGGGACAACACCCTCATCCTCTTCCTTTCGGACAACGGCGGCTGCGCCGAGAACGTCAACCGCACGCCCAGAATCCCGCCCGGCCCGCTGGAGTCCTATCGCACCGTGGACCGCCCCTGGGCGAACGCAAGCAACACTCCCCTGCGCAAGTACAAACGCTACGACCACGAGGGCGGGATCGCGACCCCACTGATCGCCCACTGGCCAGCCGGGATCAAGAAGCCGGGAACCCTCACCCACCAGGTCGGCCATATCATTGACATCATGCCCACCTGTCTTGAACTTGCCGGGGCGAAATATCCTGAAACCTACCGGGGGAAGAAAATCCTTCCCCTCGAGGGCAAGAGCCTCGTGCCCATCCTCGAGGGGAACGAACGCGAAGGCCACGACGCCATCTTCTGGCAATTCAGTTCCGCCAGGGCCGTCAGGCAGGGAAAGTGGAAACTCGTCGTGGACGGCAAAGGCCCCTGGGAACTCTACGACATCGAGGCCGACCGCACGGAACTGCACAATCTGGCCGAGAAGTATCCTGAGAAGGTCAAGGAACTGGCCGCCATGTGGGACCGCTGGGCCGCCCGCGTGGGCGCCAGGAGGCCGAGGTAGCCCACGACCCACGACAAGAGAGGAAAAGAAAACCCAGCCGAGCCAGCCCGATCAATCGGACCTGTCGGACAGGTCGGACGGGTCGGACCGGTCCGACGATTGAAAGGAGGGATTCGAATGGCTTCCCCCAACCACCCGATTCCACCCCACGGCGGCTATCGGAACCTCCGCAGTTTCCAGTGCGCGCGCACCATCTACGATGCAACGGCCATATTCTGTGACCGCTTCATCCCGAAGCACTCCAGGACCCGCGACCAGATGGTCCAAGCGGCCCGGAGCGCGGTCCAGAACATCGCCGAGGGAAGCATGGCCTCGGCTACCTCGAAGAAAGCCGAACTGAAGTTGACGGGCGTCGCCAGGGCAAGCCTCGAGGAACTCTTGCTCGACTACCAGGACTTCCTCCGCCAGCGCGGCCTGCGAACCTGGGAGAAGGACTCGCCTGAGGCACTCGCGGTCCGGCGGAAATACAAGACCCTCCGGTCCGACGCGTCCGAGCGGTCCGACAGGTCGGACAGGTCCGACAGGTCGGACCCGCCAGACCGGGCCGCTCCCCCCGACCCCTATGGGATCTTCACCGCCACCCCCGAAGTCGCCGCCAACACCCTCATCTGCCTCATCAACCAGGCGAGTTACCTGCTCGGCCGCCAGATTCGTGCCCTCGAGCAACAATTCCTGTCCCACGGTGGCTTCACCGAGCGCCTCTATCGCGCCCGAACCAGGCACAGGGAGCGGTGACGGGTTTGCGGCAAGGAGAAGCCAAATGTTCTCGAAGCGGCTTGTGGCGATTCTGGGCTTCGCTCTGGGGGCAACGGCCGCCGGTGGTCAGGCGACCATCGTGGTAAACCACGGCCACTTCGGCTCGGCACGCGAGGCCGCCCATGCCGAGGCCAGGGTCCACTGGCTCGACGCCGACACCCGCGACGACACCGCCTGCACCGAGTCCTTCGCGGCGCTGGAACTTCAACACTACCTGCGGAAGATGACTGGCCGCGGGGACGACTTCCCCATCGTCGGCGACAAGGCGCTCCCGGGCGGCGCGCTTATTCTCGTCGGCGGGCCGGCATCCAATGCCGTCAGCCGCCGCCTCGCCCCCGCCCTCGGCATCGAGGCCGCCCGGCTCGCACGGCTCGGTCCCGAAGGCTACCGCATCAAGAGCGCCGTGGTCGGCGGCCGGCGCGTCACCATCGTGGCCGGCGGGGGGCGCGTGGGCACACTCTACGGAGCTTACGACCTGCTCTTCCGCCTGGGCTGCCGCTGGTTCGCGCCTGGCGAGGCCCACGAGGAAGTGCCACACATCGCCGACATCCCCGACCTCGACGCCACCGAAACCCCCGACTTCCTCACCCGCGGCTTCCACGCCTGGGAGGACCGAGGCGATCCGGGATTCCTCCTTTGGATGGCGCGCAACCGCCTCAACTACTGGTGTATCCAGCAGGGCAACCATCCGCTAGTGTGGAAACTCGGCATACGCATGTCCTGCGGCAGCCACACGGCCCAGGCGCTCTTCCTCGGCCCGAAGAAGCCTTATCCCTACGACCACCCGCGCTTCCGTGGCGACGAGGCCAAGCCCCCGGACCCCTATCCCGTCAGCGACCTCTACCAGGGCGACGCCAACAACGACGGCCGTCTCAGTTACTTCGAGGCCCACCCCGAGTGGTACGCCCTGGTCAACGGCCGCCGCATCCCGGGCATCCGGGGCGAGTTCGGCACCAACTTCTGCACGTCCAACCCCCACGCCACCGCCGAGTTCGTCAAGAACTTCGTCCAGGCACTCATCGAGGGTCCCTACCGCGGGGCGGATGTCGTCCGCCTCTGGACCCTCGACGGCGGCAAGTGGTGCCAGTGTCGGGCGTGCAAGGCGCTCGGCACCCCGACCGACCGCAACCTTCTCCTGGTCCACCGGCTCGCCCAGGAGATAAAGAAGGCCCG
>CAYYCI010000322.1:0-5545 GCA_964470215.1 uncultured Planctomycetota bacterium | reverse complement strand
CGAGGCCCTCAACGGCCAGGAGCTCGACGGCCGGCGCCTGAACGTCCAGCGCGCCCGCGGTGGTGGCGGTGGCGGACGCGGTCCAGGGGGAGGCCGTCGCGACTCTCGACGCCGGCCCTGGTAGCAACCCTTCGCTCCCACCCGCCGAGCTTCCCGGCTCCTTCACCCAGTGTCCGAAGGTCCGACGAGGGAACTGTGCGCGCTTGCCCGGCAACGCCATGAGCCAAGGAGGAGGCGCATGCCACTGGCCGATCACCTCAACTTCAACGACCGCGGCCTCATCCCCACCATCATCTTCGATGCCAAGGACAATCAGCCCCTGACCCTCTGCTACCTCGACCGCGAGGCCCTCGAAAAAACCCTACAGAGCGGCATGGTCCACGTCTTCCGCCGCTCCCGCGGCCGCGTAATGCTCAAGGGCGAGACCTCCGGACACACCCAACGGGTGATCGATATCCTCGTGGACTGCGAGGGGAACTCGCTGGCGATCAAGGTCGAGCAAAAGGTCGCCGCCTGCCACACCGGCTACTACTCCTGCTACTACCGCCGCTACAACCCCGAGACCGACGACCTCGAGACGACCGCCGAGCGGGTCTTCGACCCCGAGAAGGTCTATTGAGTGCCGTCCGTGCCCGTCCGCGTTTGCCCGTGTTTGTCCATCCCGCCGGCCCTTGATCTCTCGAGGGCGACGCGCTAAAAAGAAACCCGGCCCGGCCGCTGGCGGAGGAGGCCTCCCATGAGAGCTGGCGCGATGCGCATCTGGCGTCTCGTCCTGGCGTGGGTCCTCTCCTGCGCCGCGGCACTCGCCAGTTCGCTCTCCACCGGCACCATCGCCACGGGCACCCGCTGGGAGACCCGCTACTACGTCCAGGACAGCGGCCAGCCGGGGCAGACAGTCATCGTGGTGGCCGGCATCCACGGCAACGAGCCGGCCGGCCCGCGTGCTGCTGACGCGATTCGTGCTTGGCCGACCATCCGAGGCAAGCTGATCGTCGTGCCCCAGGCAAATAAGGTTTCCCTCGGCCTGGGCAAGCGACTCCTGCCGACCGAGAGCGACCGCGACCTCAACCGCGCTTTCCCCCGCGGAGCGAACGACCCACCGCGGGGCGAACTGGCCACCGCGCTCTGGGAGTTCGTCACCGAGCGAAAGCCCGACTGGCTCGTGGATCTCCACGAGAGCGTCAACTTCCGCGACGTGGACAAGTCCAAAGTCGGGAATTCGATCATCTACTACCCCAACCCGACCACCCGCGCGATGGCGGAGAGGCTTGCCGCGGCGCTCGCCCCCGTGGCCGCCGGCCACGACTTCCGCCTCCTGCGCCCCGGGGCAAACGGCAGCCTCGTGCGAGCCGCCGCCCAGCGCCTCGGAGCACACGCCTTCATAATCGAGACGACCCGCACCGACCAGCCCCTCTCGCTGCGCGCGCGCCAACACCGCCTCGCCGTCCACACTCTTCTCAAAGCCCTCAAGATGGTTTCCGTCAGGCCCCACACCCTCTTCCCGCTCCAGAGGAAGCCTGGGGAAGTGCGGGTGGCGCTCTACGATGCCGAGGGCGCCACCTCGAAGACCCCCCTCGTCGAGGCGAAACTGATGGCCATCGCCGGTGTGGTAGTGCGCCGGGTCGGCCCGCCGGAGGTGGCCCAGGCCCTCGGCCAGTTCGACCTGGTTGTTATGCCTGGCGGAAGCGCCAGCCGCCAGGCGCGCGCGCTCGGGCTCGAAGGCCGCAAGGCCATCAGGCGATTCGTCGCCAACGGCGGCGCGTATCTGGGGTTTTGCGCAGGCGCCTACCTTGCCACCTACGGCTACTCGTGGTCGCTTGGGATTCTGGACATGGAGGTCTTCGACCGCGCCCACTGGAAGCGCGGCAAAGGCACCGTGGCCGCCGAACTCACCGACCCCGGCAGGCGATTCTTCCCTGGTGCGAGCCCTCGTTTCGACATCTACTACGCCAACGGGCCGCTGCTCCGCCCCGCCCGACGCCCAGAAATCCCCGACCCCACCATTCTGGCGGTCTTTCGCGGCGAGGTGGCCCAGAACGGCGCCCCGAGGGGCCTGATGCCAGGAACCCCCGCGGTGGTCTGTGGGGTTTGGGGGCGGGGTCGGGTCATGGTCTTCAGCCCGCATCCCGAGCTGAGACCCGGCCTCGAGCACCTCGTCGCCCGCGCCGTCACCTGGCTTGCTGACCGCAAGGCAACGACCGCCGGTCTCGACTACCAACGGAACTGAATTCACGAACTATTCCCGGAAGACACCAACGTGGTCAAACGGGTTGCACATCTATGAGGAGCCTCGGTCTCTCTCGAGGCCGCCCGCGGGTTTCGTTCATAGTTTCAGGGGGTAGGGCGTGCAAACCTGCACGCGGAAATCCTGCTCCCTTGTGGGCGGGCGTCCCTGTCCCACGTCAAGGGAATTTCACCACAGAGACACAGAGAACGCCGAGAGGAGAAGGGAGAGAAACCGTTGGCCACGGGGAGACCGTGGCCGGCGCCCGCGCCCCGCTCATTGCGAGCGGTCGGCCGCGGTGGGGGATAGCCGCCTTGACACCACCCAGCGCGCGGTTATAATTGGCCGCGATGTGTGCCACCGGCAACACCACCTGGCGTTAGGGGAAAGGTGATGCGGAAGCTCTTGGCGCTGGCTGTGGCGCTCGCGCTGGTCTGTCCCTGGACGCTTGCCGCCCAGGCCCCAATCCCCGGCGGGGACGAGGAGTCCGCTCCGAAGCCTCAACGGCACCCCGTCGCCCAGTACTGTCTGAACCGCTGGAAGGATTTCCTCGACATCTTCAACGTCAAGGTTGCCTTCGGCGATGCTCTCTCGGTGCTCTTCCATGCCCGCGCCACGCGTTTCGCCCAGATCGGCTTCGGTCGCTTCGTCGGCACCAAGGTCGGCTTCCAGGGGCCGAGCGCCGGCATCTACGGCGAAGGCCGGGTCGAGGTCGGCCTCTCGGTCTTCTACTGGTCCAGGATCGGGCGGAAGACTTCCGAGGTCGGGATAAACGAGGAGGCGAAGAAGACCAACCGCTTCTTCGGGGAGGTCGAGGACATCAAGCCGGTGTGGACCTTCCGGGAGTACTACGACGGCCATCGGCCGTGGCATACTTTCGGCTTCTCGTTCGCCCTGCCGTTTCTCCCCGGGATAGACGCCGAGGTCAACCCGGCCGAGGCGGTGGATTTCTTGCTCAGTTTCCTGGGAATACCCGCGGGCAGGGTGCCGCCCCCGTTCTACAAGGTCGACATGGGCGGGGAGAAAATCCCTGCGCGCAACTGCATCCGCTGGCACGGCCAGGAAGAGTTCGAGCAATACGACTGACCGCCCCCCGTTCATCGAGCCCGCCCTGTTCCATCCACGCTCGTCGGGCCATGCGCAGCGCCCGCTAGCCCGCCGGCGGTTCCTCCTCACGCCCCCGCGCTTCGCTCGTGATGTTGAGGATGCGCTCGAGGTGGTCGCACAGCGCCATGACCCTCGGCTCGAGGTAGCCGGCTAGTCCGGGCGGCGGGTCGCCGTAGCGGCGAAGTCGCTTGCCCGTCAGCTCCTGGAGTGGTTCGAGGAGGGTCCAGCACCAGCTCCAGATGGCGTCGGCGGCGTCCTGGACGCTCGGGCTGAGGCCGAGCGACTGGCGCATCTCGCGCAGGATGTGGCGCATCGCCTCGACCTCGTGGCGAATGTGGCCGCGCGCTGCGGCCGAGAGGTTATTCCGCTCGCGGAAGAGCACACCGGTGGCCTGACGCCCTTGAGCCCATCGCAGGAAGGCGCAGAGCTGCTCATCGAGGAGCGCGAGGGTGGTGTTGACGGCGCGAACGTGGTTGTTGGCGCCCCGCCCCAGGGCGATCTGGGACGGTTCGCATCGCTTTCTCGCCCGGTCGCGGTCCATCGAAAAACTCCCTCCGGAGAATCGCCGGCGGGAGTTTTCTTCCTCGCGGCCTGACAACTCCCGCCGAACGCCACTGGCGCGGTAGGAGTCATCAGCCGCATCGGGCGGTTTCGGGGGACTCCATCCCCGTTGGCCCTCCCGACCAAATGCTACAACTTCCCCCACGGCGTTGTCAAGCGACGGCTCCGCCATCACCCGGGGGCCTATTCATAGATGCGCCAATTGCCTACGATCCGGGGTCGCACCCGCCGGGCCCAGCGGTAGCGCCGCCGAATCCCAGGCGGCTCACCCGTCGGCCGTCCTCTCCCGGCCTCGTGGATTCCACCTCACCATCCTGCGCTCAGGTGCGTCGCTTCGGCGTGAGGGGCTTCGGTTGAATGACCTTCTTTTCGGGGTAGTCGAGGCCGTGGTAACTGCGTATGACGGACTTCTGCCAGGCGAGGAGTTGGACCTTCATGCGCTCGACGACTTCGGGGTATTTTGTTGCGATGTCGGTTTTCTCGGAGGGGTCGGCGAGGATGTCGTAGAGTTCCCATCGGGCGGGGGCTGGCCGGAGGAGTTTGAATCGGTTGTCGTTCCAGGCCATCGGCCCTGCTCCTGATTCCACGCTGCCCCATCGGTCGTCGTATTGCCAGAAGCCGATAGGGCTGGGCCTCCGGCTCATGCGGCCCTCGAGCAGGGGCACGAGACTTATTCCATCGAGGGGTTCGGTCTGGTGTGGGAGGCGAAGGCCGAGGATGTCGAGGAGCGTGGGGTAGATGTCACTGGTGCAGGCAGGGATGTCGGTCGAGAACGGTCTGGTGATTCTGGCGGGCCACTCGATGATCCCGGGGACGCGAATTCCCCCTTCCCACACGTCGCCCTTGCGGCCGCGGAACGGCCCGTTGGAGCCGTGGGCCTTCGGGTGCTTGGGGTCGAACCAGGCGCCGTTGTCGCTACAGAACCACACGATGGTGTTGCCGGCGATGCCGAGGTCGCGGAGGCCCCGCCTCAGGGTGCCGATGCTTCGGTCAATGGCGACGATTTCGCCATAGTAGGGCGAGCCGCCGGCGGCCTCGAGGTCTTTCGGCAGGGGCTTGTGGGGCGCGTGAGGGCTGCCATACCACACGACCGCCAGGAAGGGTCTGCGGCTGCGCGCGGCCTGGGCGATGAACTCGAGGGCCTTCGCCACGATGGCATCCGAGCCATCGCCCTCGACCTTCACCAAGCGGCCGTTGTGGCTGAAGGTCCAGTCGAGGTCGAACCAGTTCGAGACCGAGAACCAATGGTCGAAGCCGAAGGGTCCGGGGCCGAGGGGGTCTTCGGGCGAGATTGGCTTGCCATAGCCGGGGATGCCGTTGAGGTGCCACTTGCCGAAATGGCCCGTGACGTAGCCTGCGGAGCGGAGCGCCTGGGCGATGGTCGTCTCCTGGCGGCGCAGCGGCATCCCGGGCCAGAAGACCCCCATGCGGTTCGGGTGGCGGCCCGTCATCACGCTGGCCCGGGTGGGCGAGCAACTGGGGTGTGCGGCGTAGAAGCGAGTGAACCGCACGCCCGAGGCGGCCATCTCGTCGAGGTTGGGGGTCTTGATCTGCTTCAGGCCCTTGTAACCCACGTCGCCCCAGCCCTGGTCGTCCGTCATGCAGAGGATGATGTTCGGCCGATGATGGGCACGACGGCCCTTGAAGCGGTTG
>CAYYCI010000321.1:0-5558 GCA_964470215.1 uncultured Planctomycetota bacterium | reverse complement strand
GCCTCGCGGTGGTATTCGGGCGGGACGGCGTTCTCGACGAACCAGGCCAGGATGTCGCCCGCGCCGCTCTGGCCCGCCTCGAAGCCGTAGTAGCCGGGGATGATTCCCTCCCAGACATATCCACACATGCCCTCGACCTTCCTGGGCCTGGAGCCGAGGACCATGTGGCAGATCGAGGTGCCCATGATCATCAGCATCTTGCCCGGCTTGGTGATCGTGGCGGCGGGCACGGCCACGTGGGCGTCCACGTTCGCCACGGCCACGGGTGTCCCCGCCCTGAGGCCGAGGGCCCTGGCCATCTGTGGCGTCAGCCCCCCGGCACACTCGCCCTGGGGGTAGATCTCGCGCGAGAGTTTCGTGTCCACCAGGTCCGCCCATTTGGGATTGACGGCCTCGAAGAACTCGCGCGCGGGATAGGTTTTGCTCTTCGGCTCGTAGGCGGCCTTGTAGCCGGCGGTGCAGGCGTTGCGCTTCTCCACCCCCGTCATTTGCCACACTGTCCAGTCCGCGCCCTCGATGAACCGCGCGGCCGCCTCGTAAACCGCGGGGGCTTCCTCGAGGGTCTGGAGCGTCTTGGCAAACATCCACTCCGAGGAGAGTTTCCCGCCGTAGCGGTCGAGGAAGTCGAAGCCCAGGCGGCGCGCCGTCTCGTTGATCCTGTTGGCCTGGTCCTGAGCGGCGTGGTGCTTCCAGAGTTTCGGCCAGGCGTTCGGCTCCCTGGCGAACTTCGGCAACAGACAAAGCGGCGTCCCCTCCGCCGTCGTCGGCAGCATCGTGCACGCCGTGAAATCAATCCCGATGCCTATGACGTCCTCCGGCCTCACGCGCGAGGCTCGCATGGTGGCGCGCACGCTCTTCTTGAGCGCGTAGAGCCAGTCCTGGGGATGCTGGAGGGCCCAGTCCTTGGCGAGTTTCGGCCCGGTGGGCAGTCGCTCGTCAATCACCCCGTGGGGGTAGTTGACCACGTGGGTCGCCACCTCGCGCCCATCTGCCACGTCAACTAACAAGGCCCGTGCCGACTCGGTTCCGAAATCAATCCCCAGCGCGTACTTGGCCATCGTCGAACCTCCGAAAACCGTTGCCTCCGGCAGCACAGTTTACCCCTGCCCCCGGCACTGTCAAGAAGCGCTCCGGCCAGTGCCGAATTGCAAGGGCAATTTGATCGCCATCTGGGAGAGTGTACCATCTTGCGAGGACCCTCGGGAGCAGGAGTGGAAATGCGAATTGGCGAGATGTCGCATCGGGCAGGGGAGGGCGCCTCCAGGTTCTTCGTCGTGGCGCTCGCGTTCGCCTTTGCGGGGGGCGGCCACGGGCGATGCGCGACACCAGAGGAGTTGAAGAGCCGCCTGCTCGCGGTGTGTGCGAGCGAGCGCTACGCGTTCACGCCGAGGGTGCGGGAGGCGTTTCTCGCCTTCGCCAAGGCGAAGGCACGAGCGGACCTCCGACCCCAGGGCAAGTCGCTGCCCGAGGAGTTCCTCCACTGGGTGGACTCCGACCCGCTGGTCGAGGCGACAGTGTATGGCGCGCACGAGAGGCCCGCCGACGTGTTGCTGCACCTCTACTCGCTGCGGTTGGACCTCGGGAAGGAGCGCCTCGAGAAGTATCGCCAACTGGCGCTCGCCGCCGCGGTGGTGTTCACCAAGAGGGCGTTCAAGCCGGACATCACCCCCCGTCCTCCGCTGAGGCTCGTCATCGGCGGCGACCCGCGCAAGCCGGTCAACACCAGGGACCCCAACCGCAAGCTCGACCTCTACGACCACATCATCAATTTCCTCAATGACAACACGATCGAGGAAGAGGTCGTCGTGGGCTACGAGGAGCCCGCGCCTGAACTGAGGTATGACGAGCGAGGGGTCGCGCACCCGACGCCCAGGCGGGGCAAGACCAAGAGGGTGCCAATCGTCGAGAAGCGTCGGCGCTCGCTCTATGCCTGCGACGTGTTGGCCAGCCGGGAACTCCAGAAGCGATTCAACGAGTATATGAAGTCGAAGGGCTACGACGTGGAGATTGACTGCGGCGACCGCGTGATACACTGGAAGAGCCGCGAGGCGGTCCACGGCCAGATGCGGAAGAAGATCGCCGCGGCCTACAAACTCTTCCGCACGGCTTACGAGGCCAAGGGACTCCTCCCCGCCAAGCGCGACCCGGCACCCTCGCCAGGCGAACGATGCCTCTACATCATCCGCAACTACGAACACAAGTTCCCGCCGAAACTCCAACCACAGCGCAAGTGGCCCCGCTTCCCAATCACTGCGCCGTGGCCGGTGCTCATGCTCCTGGTGGACGACGATCAGCCGCTGCGCGAACGCGAGGAGCGGTGGGTGGCCTTCCGCGACCGTGGCGAGTTCAAGACCTACGGGGAGTACATCGGCCCGATCGCCCAGCAGTTCGACATGCAGTCCGCGCGCCGCCTCAAGCCCTTCCCATTCACCTACAACACGGTCCAGATGATGCTCAAGGATGGTGGGGTGTGTGGGACGATGGCGGCCATTTCGGCGCGCAGCCACGTCGCCCTCGGCATTCCCGCCTGCCAGGCCATCCAGCCTGGCCACTGCGCCATGGTGGCTCTCCACTACGACCCGAAGAAGAAACTCTTCAGTTGCCGCGGTCATCAATACGCCACTGGCGGCGACGACAAGACCACCCCTTTCGCGCGATGGTTCCTCGGCGAGCCCGCCAAGAGTTATCGCAGGAACCCAGGCTTCGGCGTTCCCGGCAACCCGCGCAAGCCGATGGTCTATCACCAGAGCCTCGCGTGGGCGGTCAACTACGGCTTTCGCGCCTTCCTCGACTCGCTTCTGGCCTACGACGTCTACCAACTGCTGCCTGAAGCCCAAAGGAAAGGCGCGGGCAGGGCGCTCCTGACCAGCGGCCTGGCGACCAACCCCTACAACTTCCTCCTCACCGATGCCGCGCAGGCAACCGCCGACACTCCCCAGGAGCAGGTCCAGTTCTGGCGAATGTTCCACGCCTTGTTGAGAGCCTCGGCGGAGAAGTCGGGCTGCCCGCCCGACGGCCTCTACGCCCGAACGGTCAAGAAAAGGGTCTTCGCGAGCATCGCAAGACTGCCGGTGCCGAAGGACAAGCAGGCCGCGAGGGAAATCTACGAGTTCCTCGTGGCGGAGAAGTGCGACGCCCCGGCCGCCCTGGTCGCCTACCGCCTGGCGCTCGAGGGCCTGCCCAAGGTACTGGCCGCCACGGAAGCCGCGTTTAAGAGCCACCTGTCCTCGACGAGAGCCAGGGCCTCGAGCGAAAACGATGCGGCTTGTGCCCGGATGATCGAGATGCTCAAGGCCACCGCCAGGGCCATCGGGGACAAGGATCGGCGCAAGCAATGGGCACTGGGCCTCCTGAAGATGTCCGAAGGCCGCGAGAAGTACTTCGGGCGCTGGATGCGCGTGGCGACCGACCCGGCGGTGGCGTTTCTGGCGAGGCAGGCCGGCAAGCGCCTGCCCGACGAACGCCAACTCATGCAGTCGCTGCTCGACCGCCTGGCGGACGAACTTCGGGAGTCGGTCGGTGGCCGGCGCGAGATCAAGCGTTGCCGCCTGCTCGCCGCCAAGATCAAGGCCGCGGCCAAACACACCCGCGACCCGGCCCAGAAGCGGCAATGGGCACAGGCCCTCGCGCAGATCATCAAAGGCCACGAGACCTTCGCGCCCAGGAAGGGCGCCAAGCCGATCCGCGACCCTTGCGCCGAGGCCGTCAAGGCCCTCCTCGCCACGCCGTGAGGCCCGCTCGTAGATGCGCCGCTGGCAGGGACTGAAGCCGTGGCGACCGCGCGGCTTGTATGGCCACGGCACCGACGTGCCCGCACGGCTGGCGCTCAACCACAGGGAGAGAACCGCGAGCCCGGGGGCTCAGCGGCCCTCCAACGTCACCAGCACACGGTCCCAGCGATTGGTGTACCAGTCCCACTTCGGCAGGATGTCGTTGAAGCAATACTTGTAGTAAACCCAGAACGATTTCCCCACCACCTCGTTGTCCTCGCCGGTCGAGACGATTGATGGATAGTCGTGGAGATGGTTATCGGAGTGGACGGCCTGCCAGTCGCTCCAGTGGATGCCGTCGGGCGAGAAGGCGACGAGGACCGAGCCGGTCTCGACCGGCCGTCCGTCCGGCCCGGTGTGTTTGCCGTGGCGGGTCACCAGGACGAACTGGTCGAGGTAGTCGTTGTAGGCGGCGTCGCCGTGGAGGTAGCCTTTTGGCTCGAGGTTCAGGGCGGTGAACCTGCCGTTGCGCCCGCTCTCGGTCCAGTCCCCCTCGAAGAACTTGTGCCACGGGCAAGTCTGGAACTTGTCCGCCGCCGCCAACACTTCGTCCACCGCAGCCCTCGCCACGGCGGTGCCCTGAATGAAGGCGTCGGGGCGGTCGCGAGTGTCGGTGTAGTACAGGTAGAAATAGCCGTCCTTGACCACGTAGTTTGCCAGGCCGATGTTGCCGTATGGATGATGGCCGGCGACCTTTCCGCCGCGCCAGTGGTCGAACCACGTCTGGTAGGAGAGTTCCGGCTCGATGATGTGGCCGCACCAGCGGAACGACATCCCGCCGTCCTTCGAGACCGCCAGCCCCAGGCGAAAGTAAGTCCCATCGCGGGAGGGAAGCGTCCACTCGGTGTGGACGAATGCGACGATGTTGCCGCGCTGGCGGTCGAAGTAGGCGTTGGCGATGGTCGGGCCGTCGCCCCAGCGATGGTCCTCCGCGAAGCCGTAGCGGGTGTCCGTGTAGGCGTCGGGCAGGCCGATCAGTTCGGAATTGGCCAGGATGCGCTCGAACGGCTTCTCCTTCGGCCCGCTGGCACACACTATCCTCACCAGGTTCGTGCAGAACCACTTCCACTGGCCGTCGGCATTGACGGCGTAGAGGCTGCCGTCAATGCCCCTGATATTCACCTCTTTCATACGCTCGAACGAGATGACAGTTTCGGGCTCACTGGTGGAGAACTTCACCGGGGCCGGATGCGTGTTGGAAGAATGTTGCGCCACTATGCTTTCTCCTGACGTGTCAGTCGCCCGCGAAAGGCGGTGGGCGAACCGGACGGGACCATCTTGTCCACCGCGTCCATGATGTTTATTCTCGCTGACGGCTCCGAGCAGGGTGCAGCCGTGCCCATTGCGTCCAATTACTGCGCCGCGTCGGTGACGGCTGTGATGCTCAGGTTATCCCAGCGGCGGGCGTCCTGGACGATTACCTTGCCCGCCGGCCGCGGCGAGCAGCATCAGCGAGACGGCGAGCGTGCGGCGACTCATCGCCCATATTTCAACAGGGCTTGGGCGGGGATGCAAATCGTTGTAGCCTAACCACCGCGTGCCCTGGGCTTCGCTCGGGGTAGCCCCTCCCACGCCCACAATCGAAAATCGAAAATCAGAACTTGATGATCCCCCTCCGCCGCAGCTCCAGAGCCTTGGCGATTATCTCCGGCATCTCCTTCGTATAGCGAGACCCAAGGTGTCCGCCATCTGACGCCTGTTCGTAGTTCCGCCTTTAGGCGGCCCCTTGGTTCGTAGTTCCGCCTTCAGGCGGCCCCTTGGTTTGTAGTTCCGCCTTCAGGCGGCTCT